>DUVG01000051.1 GCA_012841175.1 Clostridium sp. | reverse complement strand
ATATTTTTGATGTATTACTAAATAAATTTTAACGGAGCAAAGCCTGTTTAGCCTGTTTAAAAAGTCAAATTAAATTGTTTTCAGGAAAGATAGAAAAGTTGCACACTTTTACTTGACACAAACATTATCGTATCTATATAGTATAAAATATAAATACATGATATAATATTTGATTGGGAATTTTAAATATTGTATAAGAAACTAGAGGTGTAATATGTTTGATAAACTTCAAGCTGCGGAAAACAGGTATGAGGAAATAAATCACAAACTTGTTGATCCAGAGATAATAGGAGATCAAAATGAATACAGAAAGCTGATGAAAGAACATTCAGATTTAGAAGAGATTGTTGCAAAATATGGTGAATATAAAAAGCTAAACAAAGAAATAGAAGAAGCAAAAGAACTTCTTAATGAAAAGCTAGACAAAGAATTTAAGCAGATGGTTGATGGAGAACTTAAAGAAGCTGAAAGTCGTCTTGAAGAGGTAAAGAAAGAATTAAAAATCTTACTCTTGCCTAAAGACCCTAATGACGATAAAAACGTAATTGTTGAAATAAGGGGTGGTGCAGGTGGAGATGAGGCTGCTCTTTTTGCAGCAGACTTGTTTAGAATGTATTCTAAGTACGCTGAGAAGCAAAGGTGGAGTACAGAAATCCTTGATTCCAATCCAACAGAAATAGGAGGGTTTAAGGAAGTTATATTTTTGATAAATGGTAAAGGTGCATATAGCAAGTTAAAGTACGAAAGTGGTGTGCACAGGGTACAAAGAGTACCTACAACAGAAGCAAGTGGAAGAGTTCATACATCTACAGTTACAGTGGCTGTTTTGGCTGAGGCGGAAGAAATTGATGTAGAAATAGATCCAAATGATTTAAGAATTGATACATTTAGGGCTTCTGGTGCTGGAGGACAGCATGTTAACAGAACTGATTCTGCCATAAGGATAACCCATATTCCAACAGGAATGGTTGTTTCATGTCAGGATGAGAGGTCACAGCACAAAAACAAAGACAAAGCGATGACCATCCTTAGATCAAGGCTTTACGAAATTGCTCAGCAGCAACAGGTAGGAGATATTGCCCAGGAAAGAAAGAGTCAGGTGGGAACTGGTGACAGAAGTGAAAGGATAAGAACATATAATTTTCCTCAGGGCAGAATAACAGATCATAGAATAGGACTTACAATTTATAAACTTGAAGATGTGCTAAATGGTGAAATAGATGAAATAATAGATGCTTTAATCACAACTGAACAAAGTGAAAGACTTGGCAGTGGAGATGGTAATGGTAAATAATGTATTAGACATGTGAATATAATATAGGGATATTATATATGCGCTAGGTGAAACATGTGAATTATTTACTAAAAGTAACTTTGACAGGTCTTATATCAGGTATGATAGGAACAGGTATAGGTGGATTGACGGTTTTTTTTGTTAGCGGGATAAATAAACGGTTATTAAGCTTTGTACTTGAATTTTCAGCAGGACTTATGACAGCAGTAGTTTGTTTTAAACTGCTTCCAGAGGCTATTGGATTTGGAGGAATAGTATTGACACTTGCAGGCGTGGCTGCAGGTGTTTTGTCAATTGTATGTGTTGAGGAAATTATGAATAAAAAAAACAAAAGAAAAAAGGCTATAAAAAGAACAGGACTTTTGAGGGCAGGAATACTGATGTCAATAGGAATAGCCATTCATAATTTTCCCGAGGGTTTTGCCATAGGGGCAGGTTTTGAAGCATCTGTAAGTCTTGGGATTATACTTACAGCAGTAATAGTGATACATGATATTCCAGAAGGTATTGCAATGGCGGTTCCAATGAAGCTTGGAGGGTACAGTTCAAAAAAGGCATTTACACTAACTCTATTATCTGGTGCACCCATGGGCTTAGGAACTTTATTAGGAGCGATTTTAGGAAAAGTATCTGCCAACTTTATAGGAGTATGCTTAGCCTTTGCCGCAGGAGCAATGCTGTATGTGGTACATGCTGAACTTATAATTGAGTCAAAAAAACTATACATGGGAAGGTTACCATCATTAGGTAATGTAACTGGGATTATTTGTGGTATAATAATATCCATATTTGATTAATAGTACAGGAGTAAATACAGTTGAAAACAGAAATACTTAAATTAGATGAAAATAATATAGATATTGACAAAATAAAATACGCTGCCAGCGTTCTAAGAAAAGGGGGATTGGTGGTTTTTCCAACGGAGACAGTCTATGGGCTTGGAGCTGATGCTTTAAACCAAAAGGCTATTTTGAAGATATTTGAGGCAAAAGGAAGACCTTCAGATAATCCATTGATTGTACATATAGCTGACAAAGATGAAGTCTATAACTTAATGGTGGACATACCTGATGATGCCATAAAGCTTATGGACAAATTTTGGCCAGGGCCTTTAACTTTAGTTGGAAAAAAGACATCCAGTGTTCCCCATAGCGTTACAGCAGGTTTAGATACTGTGGCTGTAAGAATTCCTAAGAATAAAATAGCTCTAAGCCTTATAAAGGAAGCAAAACTTCCTGTAGCGGCTCCAAGTGCTAATTTATCAGGAAGGCCTAGTCCTACAACAGCAAAGCATGTTATTGATGATTTAAATGGCAAGGTGGATGTTATAATAGAAGCTGGCAATTCAGATATAGGAGTGGAGTCAACAGTTTTAGACATTACCCTTTGGCCCCCTGTAATTCTAAGACCAGGTGGGGCTTCTAAAGAACAACTGGAAAAATTTTTAGGCAAAGTGGATATCGACCCTTCTTTAATGGAGAAAAATTTGGACATGCTGACTCCTAAATCTCCAGGTATGAAGTATAAACATTATTCACCTAAGGCGGAGCTAATTGTAGTTGAAGGGAAACTTTCAAATGTGGTAGGAAAAATCAATGCTTTAGTAGAAGAATATAAACAAAAGGGACTATCTGTGGGAGTGCTGTCAACAGAACAAACAAAAAGTTTATACAATGGAGCGGTGGTGATTTCTTTAGGAGACAGATTAGAGCCAAAGACAATTGCTTCCAATCTTTTTAAAGCTTTAAGGGATTTTGATGATTTAGGAGTACAACTTATATTGGCTGAAGCAGTTGATGATAAGGGAATAGGCTTTGCAATAATGAATAGAATGAAAAAGGCAGCAGGTTATAAGATAGTACATATATCTTAGGAAAAGGAGAAGGTAAATGAAAAACATTCTTTTTGTATGTACTGGGAATACATGCAGAAGTCCTATGGCAGAGGGAATATTCAACCATTCTGTTTTAAATGAGGAAAAGTTAGAAGGAGTTAAAGCTTCTTCCGCTGGGATATCCGCATTTAGTGGAGATGGTGCAAATCCTAAAGCTCAAAAGGCTGTAAAAGATCTTTTTGGAATTGATATAAGCAGTCATAGAGCAAGGACAATTAATAAAAAAGATTTAGAAAAAGCAGATATAATATTTACAATGACAAGGGGGCATAAGGAAATAATATTATCCATTATGCCTAAGGTAAAGTCTAAAACATGGACTTTAAAAGAGTATGTTTTAGGGGACAAAAATCCAAATGAAAGCATGGATGTACAGGACCCTTACGGAATGAGCGAAAAAGAGTATAAAAATTGTGCACAAGAGTTAAAGGAACTTATTGATGGATTAGTTGCAAAACTTAATTCAAAATCAAAAGAAATCAGTTAAATTAACCCAAAAGGTTTTTTGACATAGAGGGTCTAATATTATACAATATATCTTTAATGGAGGTTCATATGGTGCTAGCAATTGGAAGTGATCATGCAGGTTATGATTTAAAAAAAGAAATAATTAAGTATTTAGAAGAACAAAACATTGAATATGTTGATTTTGGAACATGCAGCTGTGATTCTGTTGACTATCCTGATTATGGACTTAAAGTTGCAGAGGCAGTTAAAGAGGGTAAATGTGAAAAGGGAATTGTAATCTGTGGAACAGGCCTTGGGATTTCAATGGCGGCTAATAAAGTTCCAGGGATAAGGGCTGCTGTTTGTACAAATAGTTATATGGCAAAAATGGCCACAGAACACAATGATTGCAATGTGCTTGCTTTAGGAGCAAGAGTGGTAGGAGTGGGACTAGCTTTAGATATAGTAGAAACATGGCTTAACTCGAAGTTTGAGGGTGGAAAACACAAAAAAAGAGTAGATAAAATTAGTGAAATAGAAAGAAAATATCATAAAGAATAATCAAACAATAAACAGGCAAGAGGAGTGAGCAGAAATGGAAAACCTCGTTGTTTTGGATCATCCTCTAATTCAGCACAAGGTGTCGCTGCTAAGAGATAGAAACACTAGGACAAAAGAATTTAGAGAACTTGTTCTAGAAATTTCTATGTTGATGGGGTATGAAGTGACAAGGCAAATGCCTTTGAAAGAAGTGGAAATTGAGACTCCTGTGGGAGTGGCAAAAACAAAAGTACTATCAGGCAAGAAGTTAGGAATTGTACCTATATTAAGGGCAGGGCTTGGAATGGTAGATGGGATCTTAAAACTTTTACCCATGGCTAAGGTAGGTCATATAGGTTTATATAGAGATCCAAAGACATTAGAGCCTGTGGAATATTATTGTAAGTTGCCTGAAGATGTAGAAGAAAGAGAAATAGTTGTTTTAGATCCTATGCTTGCTACTGGTGGTTCTGCATCCTTAGCCATAGAGTATCTAAAAGAAAAAGGAGTAAAAAACATAAAGCTTATGTGCATCATAGCATCAATGGATGGAATAAAGACAGTAAACAAAGAGCACCCTGATGTTACTATATTCTCTGCTGCAGTTGATGAAATTTTAAATGAAAAAGGATATATTGTTCCAGGTCTTGGAGATGCAGGAGATAGATTATTTGGAACAAAATAATTATTTTTAAAGTCAAATAATATGGAGGGGTTTTATGAGGCCGTCTTGGGATGAGTATTTTATGGATATAGTGGAACTTATTAAAAGCAGGTCCACTTGTTTAAGGCGCCAGGTAGGAGCTTTGATTGCAAAAGATAAGAGAATTCTTGCCACAGGATATAACGGTGCTCCTATAGGCTGCAAGCATTGTGAAGAAGTTGGATGTTTAAGAGAAAAGTATAAAATTCCTTCAGGACAGAGACATGAACTGTGTAGAGCAATACATGCAGAGCAAAATGCAATAGTTCAAGCTGCATATTCAGGAGTAAGTGTAAAAGGTGCAACTATGTATGTTACAAATCAACCATGTGTATTATGTGCAAAAATGATTATAAATGCAGGAATAGATAAAATTGTTTTTAAAGGAGATTATCCTGATAATATTGCCATGGAATTGCTAAAGGAAGCAAGTGTAAGGGTAATCAAATACGAAAATATTAAAAAAATATAACTTTTTCTTTTAAAAATGATATAGTATAATAAGTGATATACTTGATTTAAGAAGTAGAATTGGAAAGAGTATATTTTACTAAAGATACGATTAAGGATTTTAAATTATAGAATTAAAATCCTAACAAAAAAAGAAGGTGTTAATTTATGGATTATGAATATATTATTCTCTTTGCCCTCGCATTTATTGTGGCTTTTTCCTCAACCCCAATAGTGAGGAAGCTTGCTTTTAAAATAGGGGCTGTAGATATTCCTAAAGATGCAAGGAGAATGCATAATAAGCCCATTGCAAGGTTGGGGGGCATGGCTATTTTTTCTGGATTTATTGTGGCTTTAATGTTTGGAATGGTGAGTGCACTCCTAGGGGTATCAGGAATATCTCTAACTAAGGAACTGTTAGGATTGCTTGTAGGCGTATCAATTATAGTTGCTATTGGAATTATTGATGATATAAAACAATTAGGAGCAAAATTTAAACTTGTATTTCAGGTAATTGCAGCACTATCTGTGGTTTTTATTTCAGATACAAGGATTGCAAATTTAACCAATCCTTTTGCAAGTGAGGGAGTATCACAATTAAATGATATAACATCTTATGTACTAACTATTTTTTGGATTATTGGAATAACTAATGCAATAAACCTAATAGATGGACTTGATGGACTTGCTGCAGGTGTGTCCTCTATATCATATTTATCCCTGTTTTTTATTTCAATTTTAAACGGGGAATCTAGTGATGCAATCATTATAGCAATTTTAGCTGGTGCTACTTTAGGGTTTTTACCATATAATTTTAATCCAGCAAAAATATTTATGGGAGATACCGGTTCTACTTTTCTAGGTTTTACTTTGGCCGTTGTTTCTATTCAAGGTATGATGAAAACATATGCCGCCTTTTCTATAGCTATACCTTTGTTAGTTCTAGGTCTTCCATTGTTTGATACTATATCTACCATAATTAGAAGGATTTTAAAAAGAAAACCTATTATGGAAGCTGACAGAGAACATTTACATCATAGACTTATAGATATGGGACTTTCCCAAAAACAATCCGTTGGTGTTATGTATACAGCAAGTGCAGCTTTAGGACTTTGTGCAGTTGTGTTAACAGACAGAGGGGTTTTAGGTGCAATTGTGCTTATTGCTTCTGTTTCAATATTTATAATTGCAGGTGCAAGATACATGAGTGAAATGGAAGACATAGAAATAGAAGATAACAAGGAAAATAAAAGGAGTATTCCCAACCTTTCAATTAAAGAAATTAAAGATGCAGAGCGTTAAATACATATTCTTTTAATAAATTCATTTCAAAAACACATATTAACCCATATATAAAATTTAAATACTATGGCTATTGCATTTTAGCCATAATAAAAAATGTAACTATTTCACAGAACCCTTAATATTATGTATAGTAGATATTAGGTCGAAAAAAGCTTATATTTTATCACAATAATCTAAGAGGATAAAATAATAATAAGGAGGACTGTGATTATGACAGAAAAATGGACTGAGGAAAGGGGTATGCCAGGAATGTATTCTATGTGCCCTATGCCTTGTGTACCTCAGGAAACTGTTTTAAGGAATGTAAAGCTTGCAAGAGCATATGTTCCTTTTCAAAAATTATGTAGCCTTTATTCACCAATTGATGCGTTGAAGAGAGGAACTGCATTTCCAGAATTGTACAGCCCATATGTAGGTGTTAATAAACATTATAAGCCGCCTAGGGATTAATAAGAGGAGGGTAAAATATGCATAATAGAGATGAATTGCTAAAACAATTGACTGCTCTTGATTTTATGGCTGTGGACCTTCAACTTTATCTTGATACACACCCAAATGACAGAGAAGCACTTTGTAGATACAATACCATAGTTGCCCAAGCTGCTATGTTAAGAAGTATGTTTGAAAGAATATATGGTCCATTGTGTTCTTACAGGTCAGCCAGTCAATATCCGTGGCAGTGGATAAATAACCCATGGCCATGGAATTATAGTTTTAATTTTAGTCTTGCAGGAGAGGAGAGATAATTAGTGTGGGTATATGAAAAAAAATTAGAATATCCAATAAAAATAAAGAATCCGGACCCTAGAATGGCAAAAGTTATAATTACACAATACGGCGGACCGGATTTAATGTTTTTATAGTATGTTTATCATTCAAATGTAAAATGTATTTTAATAGAATAATCCTTGCTAATTTCAATACTTTTTATAAGTTTTGTCACAATAAATTCCTTTACATTATAATCAGCTTTTTCAAGATTTTCTAAGGTATTTAGAACTTTCTCAATAATAAATTTTAACTTTTTATCTGAGTCAAAACCATTTTCATTTACTTTGTTTATTAAATTGATTTTTTCAGTAAATTCTTTTTTTTGATTTCTCAACTCCTTCATTCTGGTACTATATTCATCAATGGAGATAATATCTTTTTCATAGGCTTCTTGTTGTTTTTTTATGGCTATAAGTATTGAATTAAGATTTGTTTTAAGATATTTTAAATGATTATCATTAATATTTTTGTTCATGTGGATATATTTTTCTGTTATTATTTTTGTAATTAAATTTTTATCTTTAAAAAAATTTTTAATTTCTGTTAGAACAGAATTATCAACCCTCTCCATGTTCCAATACTTGGTTTTGGTGTTGCAAATTCCATACCTGTTTTGGTCTACATAGTAGTAAAAATATTTTAATTTATTGGGGGAAGTTTGCTTGCCGCCATAAATTTTTCCCTTGCATATGCTGCAGTAAAGGATGCCGGATAATAAATATTTTTTTTCTTTAGTCCATTCCTTGCAAAACTTTTTTTTTCGCTGTTCAATTAGATCTATAATTTGATTGTATTCTTGAAGGGTTATAAGAGGGGGATGGGTATTGTGCCTAACTATCCACTCTTCTTGGGGACGGACCACTCTTTTTTGTTTTCCAGAGCTATCCCTTATTAAGGTTGTGGCATTGTATATTGTGGTTCCAAGATATACAGGATTAATCAAAATGGATTTTATAGTGTTTGTATGCCAGTGTTCTGCCCTTTTTGGCAAAACACCTTCCTGGTTTAGCCATTTACATATTTTAAGTTGTCCCCAGCCGTCTAAAAATTTTTCAACAATAAGTCGGTATATTTTTGCTTTTTCATTGTCAATAACAAGGTGTTGTTTGTTTGAAGACAATTTATATCCAAAGGCAGGAGAAGGGACATTGGTTTTACCTTCACGGGCCTTTAGCATTTGTGTTATTTTTACGCGACCGGCAGTTGTTTTTCGCTCTTTTTGGGCAAGAGCGGCATAAATTATCAGCAAAAACTCATCATCATCTGTCCTACTATCATAATTTTCTTTTATAGATATAAAAAAAGCGCCATGGCTCTCTAAATTTCTCTTTAACTCTAGTATATCCATGATATCCCTAGAAGTTCTAGAAATCTCTTTTGCAATGACACCTTCTATCACTTTTGATTTTACATCCTGTTTAAGCAGCTGCATTTCATTTCGTAGGTAAGAAAAGCTGCCACTTTTAATGTCTATATAAAACTTTGTCAAATTGTATCCGTTTATATTTGCCCATTCTTTTAAAATTTTTTTTTGATTTTCTATAGATGTGAGTTGGGCTTCTTTTTTAGTAGAAATTCGTATATATCCTCCTAGGCTAAGACCACTTTTGCCTAAGGTTTTATGGGAATCGGCAAAACTTGATAAATTGTTACAGCTAACCAAGGGAGGAATGTAATCTATTTTGTCATTCATAGTCTTCACCCATATCTTTTTTAGATATTTCCCAATCCGAAAGGGCTTTTGTTATTAAGTATTCAATTATATCATTTAAAAGCTCGATTTTTGACATATTTCCTAACCTCAATTGATTAATGTGGTTTTATATAATATAATATTCATATAATGGTTTGTATCATAACTATAAACAAATAGATTTTCTATACATAACAAGCTAGGAAGTAAATGATTACTTGAATTTTTGAAAAATAAGCAATATTTATTAAGTGCTAGATTGGATTATTATATGTATTAATTTTAATTGATATATTTTTTTAAAAAGGAGTGATTTTTTATGGGTAATAAGAAAGATATAAACTTATTACCAGAGGAGTATAGATCTATGTCGCAAAGAACGGGATCTAAAAAGAAAGAAGGAATATTACACAAAGATGTAAGCGATGGAATAAAGGGCCTAATGGACATGATATCCTCTAGGGTTACAACAATTCAATATGAAAAAAGCAAGCAGAAGATAACTGAATTTTCAAAAAATCTTAAATATAGACTAACTGGTAACCTACAACAAAATACAGGTATTAAGATAAATCTAATTCAATATCTTAAAAACCATAAACTAAGAAGATTAGAAAAGCTTTTAGGCCTGGAAAAAAGAGATTTGATTGTATCAAGTAAAATGAATTATATGTACTGTACAGATACAGGAAAGGTTGTTATTGTTGACAAAGACATAGGGGGAGAGCCTTGTACCATTACTATAAAAGAAGCTCACAAGGTTACTATAAAATGTGTAAAATTTTTCAAAGACAATCCCTTTATTTTCCCTGTATACAATGAGAAGAAATTGGTGGGAGATGTAGTTTATGTAGATACAAATGAAATTTGGTATGTAGACAAAAACGAAGCTACATTAGTATTATTTGAGAATAATGAACCAGTGTTTTTGAAGATAGATTTAAAGAAATTGCAACACAACAGAAATTACAAAGAACTTACTAATTATCTTAACAATCATAAAATGCTGTATCTTAACGAAGAATTGAAAAAAATGCTAATTGAGGATAGAGGTCTTGCAGTTGAGGATATATTAAGAATTACCTTATCATACATAATATATAAAGAAGACGAACAGTTTAGAGTTATATTGCTAGGTGATAACAAAGAAATATACAATGAAGTAAAAATGAATAAACTTCCTAATGTAAATGAAGAGGCTTGGGATATTTTATTTACAAGAGAAATTTATAATTATATAGTAGAAAACGGATACTCTTTTGATAACTTCAGACAAGATGAAGATTGCATAGAGTATTGTCAGGATATAGGGGATAGAAAAGTTTGTGTTATGAGGTGTAAAATATAAAAACCATAAAAAATTTGCATAATTTGTGGTACATAATAAAAGCTGTTTATTTTTTTGTATAATGTATTCAGTTCTATTTTAGATAATTTTCAATTCGTAAATGATGTTCTGTCGTGTCTAAAACACCAGACGATTTTAAGGATGACAAAATATTTTTAACATTTCCAGAATTAATAAATTCATTTTACTATAAAAATATTAAATCCGGCGGGCCAGATGGTGAATTAGCCGCCTCCCTAAGATATTTAAGCCAGAGATTTTCAATGGTAACGCCACAAGCAAGAGCTATATTAAACGATATAGGAACAGAAGAACTTGCCCACCTTGAAATGGTAGGAAGTATGGTCAGGCAGCTAATTGAAGGTGCAAGTATTGATGAATTACAAAAAGCAGGCTTAGATGCTAGTTATGCAGACCATGGAAGAGGTATTTATCCAATGTCCGCTGCAGGCAACCCATTTACAGCAGCATATATTCAATCAAAAGGGGATCCTATAACAGATTTGTATGAAAATATGGCAGCTGAACAAAAGGCAAGATCAACTTATGAGTACCTTATAAATATGGCAGATGACCCTGATGTAATAGAGCCCCTTAGATTTTT
>DUVG01000050.1 GCA_012841175.1 Clostridium sp. | reverse complement strand
TACTATAATCTTCCTATTATTATTTATAGCATCTTTTAAATCCTGTGAAGTCTTGTCCTTTCCTATGGTTTCTACTACTCCCGGAGTATGGTCAAAACTCATAATGGTTTCTTGCAGCTGACTATCTAAAACTCTTCTATCTGAAACTATTATTACAGATGTAAATATAGGTTCATCATCTTTGTCATGGAGGTTTGAAAGTCCATAGGCAAGCCAAGCTATAGAATTACTCTTCCCTGAACCAGCACTATGTTGAATTAAATAATCTTCACCTGTCCCTCTAATTCTAACATCTTCTATAAGTTTGTTTACTACATCTAGTTGATGGTATCTAGGAAATATTAACCTTCTTCTAGTCTTTTTAACTTCTTTTCCTTTTACCATCTTAGTTTCTGTTTTTTCTTCAAGGTGCATAAACCTTTGAATTATATCTAATAAAGTATCCTTCTTTAATACTTTCTCCCATAAATATGAAGTAGCATATCCATCAGGGTTGGCAGGATTTCCCCTACCTCCAACATTACCAGCACCATTTGAACCTTGATTAAATGGTAGAAAAAAGGTATCTCTTCCTTTTAGTTCAGTAGTCATTTCCACTTCATAGTGATCTAGGGCAAAATATACTAGAAATCTAGTATTGAAATTAAAGCATTTTTCCCTTGGATTCCTATTTTCTATAAACTGAGATTTTCCGTTGTCTACAGTTTGGCCTGTTAGTTGGTTTTTAAGTTCAAGGGCTATTATTGGAATACCATTTAAAGATAGAACCATATCTATGGAATTTCTGTCTTGTGTTGAATAATAAAATTGACGAGTTAGAGTTAGTATATTGTTATTGTAATTATCTATAACTCTTTGATTTAGACTACTTTCAGGCTTAAAAAAGGCAAATCTAAACCTAATACCCCTATCAGTGACTCCATCCCTAAGGACACTTAA
This sequence comes from Clostridium sp., assembly GCA_012841175.1. Lineage (GTDB taxonomy): Bacteria > Bacillota > Clostridia > Acetivibrionales > Acetivibrionaceae > Herbivorax. The sequence goes on along the minus strand of DUVG01000050.1, from coordinate 1,965 downwards.
AAGACCATGCATCTTAACAGATTCATCAAATCTTTTGTATATAGCTTCCTCTGATTTCTCCCTATAGATTTTCTCATATCTTTCCCATTCCTTAGGTTGACTTGTTTGAATAAATCTAAGGAAAGTTTCCATATCTATAGCCTTTTCCTTGTCGTAGGTAGCCATATTCCCTTTTTCATAGCCACCATGATTTAATAAATAAGTTTCTATATCTTCTTCAAATCTTATCTCTTTATATTCCAATTATTCCACCTCTCTTTTTCCAGTTACAGTTTCATATATTAAGGACTTTTTGTAAGCTTCCATTTCTGTTAGTAGTTTTTCTTTAGTTGATATTATGTTGTCTATTTGGGAACATTTTTTGTCTAGGTAATTTGCTATTTCTTCTTGTTCTTTTAATGGGGGAAGCACTCCAATTATGGTTTTCAATATTGCTTGAGTTATACTGTATACTTTTATTCCAACTACAGTACTTGATATTTGCTCCTTAACAGAACTTGCCATAATCATATATCTAATATATATGGGGTTTTCATTTCTTATTAATCTAGCTGTTACAGTGTGGGAACCTGCAAAAATTAACTCATCATTATTTTCTCTCAATACAATACAATTCCCACTGCCTTCTCGATCTTCTGAAGTGTCACAAAATACAAAATCTCCCTTATTAATTAATGCATTTTTTCTATTTTCTAAATAACTTTTATCTACACATTTCAGTTCATCTCTGTTTATATCTAAATCAAATTTATATTTAGAGTGTATTTCTCCATAGTTAATAACCTTTATACCTTCATCAAGTAAATCAGACTTAGTTATTGTAAGCCCACTTCCAAATTTAAATAAATCTTTAAATTTTATGGTATCCCAATGTTCTGGTATCTCCCCTATCCATTCAATTCCACTATCTTTCATTTCCACATTTTCATCTAATCCTTTTGTTACAGTTTCTGTTATCAGAGATTGTTTATATCTTTTATATTCTTCTATGGCTTTTTTAGTTTTAGATATTATATTATCTATTTCTTGTGTTTTTTTGTCTAGGAAGTCTGCTATGGATTTTTGTTGGGATTTTGGCGGCAATGAAATCATATAATTTAATATTTCTGTTTCTGATATATTTGGTTGAGCACTACCTTGGCTGTTCAAAAATATATACTCTCTAAATCCATTAATTAAAAAATAATATTTTAATAAATGATTTAATGGTGATCTAATTATCCCAACTCGTTGATTAATATATAATCTCTTAACAGTTTGTTCTATATAGACTATTTTTCCTACAGTAGCACCACTCATCGCAATTAGTATGTCTTCATTTAAAACTTTCTGATTTTTAAGAGTGGTCTCATTCAAGTTTGTTTTTAGTGTATCAGAGTTTATGCTCAATTTATTATTTTGAATGTTTCCAATTCTTAAAACAAATTTATCGCCTGAGCCACTTAATTCGTTCTCTTTAAATGCATATCCACTGTAAAAACCAATCATGTTTTTTAGCCTAATAACTTCCCAATCCTCAGGTATCTCCCCTATCCATTCAACCCCACTATCTTTCATCTTTCTAGTCAATTCTTTCACCGTCCTCACTAAATAACTTTCTTAGTGACATATTTATATCTTTTTCTATTTCTAAGATTCTGCTTGATATTACATCTGCTGGTTCTGGCTCTTCGAATTTATAGAAATATCTTGTAAAGGGTATTTCATATCCTACAACAGTTTTTTCTTTATCTATCCAGGCTTCCGGATTATAGGGTTTGACTTCTCTATTAAAGTATTGGTCTATGTCCTCATCTAAGGGAACTCTTTCCGTATCTCGTAGATCACTATTAGCCTCCACCTCTCCCTTAGTATTTTTACATATGTTAGCCTCATCATCATGTCGTCCAAATACCTTTATTATTGCATTTCTTAAAGGAGCCCTAAGTTCTATAGCCTTATCCTTGAAAAGTTTGTTTATCATTT
>DUVG01000049.1 GCA_012841175.1 Clostridium sp. | reverse complement strand
GATAGGTAGAAGCAGATTTAGAAATATTTTTGTTTTTGAAGAAGAAACCGATACAGTTAAAATCAGGGCATTAATAGAAGAGATAGTAAAAGCAGTTACCAGCATGGCAAAGACATATACAGGTGCACTTATTGTTATAGAGAGAGAAACTAAGATAGGGGATATAGTTAATTCGGGCATACAAGTTGATGCCAATGTTACTTCAGAACTTTTAGTTAATATTTTTTCTCCTAATACACCTCTTCACGATGGTGCCGTTGTTATTAGAGAAAGTAAGATTAAAGCAGCAGCTTGTTTCTTGCCTCTTACAGAAAACCCAAACATAAGTAAAGATTTAGGAACAAGGCATAGAGCAGCTTTAGGAATTACAGAGGTGTCTGATTCAATAGTGGTTGTTGTATCAGAAGAATCTGGAAAGATTTCAGTTGCACTAAATGGTGGGTTAACAAGAAACCTCACTAGTGATAACTTAAGAAAAGCCCTTAATAAAAATCTTATTGATAAGGATGTACCTAACAAGAAGATAGGGTTATGGAAGGTGAAATCTAAAAATGAGTGAATTATTTAGAAAAGATATAGGAACGAAAATTATTTCATTGTTTTTTGCAGTGGTTTTGTGGTTTTTTGTTTTGGACAGTTTAAACCCTGTAATTTCTCATGACTTAAATATACCATTGAAAATTGAAAATGAAGAAAGTTTAAAGGAAAATGGTTTTGTCATTGTAAATAGAAATTTCCCCAGAAATATTTCTGTAAATGTAAAAGGACGACAAAACAAAATAAGCACTTTAGATGTAAATGATATAGAGGCTAAAATTGATTTAGAAAAAATAGATGATGTAAACACTAAAAATCTACATGTGGATGTATATATACATAAAGAGGGCTTTTCTATAGAAAGTATTACTCCAGGAATGGTAAATCTTGAATTAGAAAAAGTGGAAAAAAACTCTTTTCCTGTGAATATAGTGATAGAAGGAAAACCAAAAGAGAATTACAAGATAATTGAAGTATCATCTACACCTGAAACGATATTTATAGAAGCAACAGATTCGGTGGTTAACTCTATAGGTGAAGTTAGAGCATATGTTGATGTAAGTAATATAACAAGTGAGTTGGTTGTTCAAAAAGAGTGTGTTGTTTATGATATAAACGGTGAAATTTTAAATGATGCTGAGCTTGTATTTAATGTGAATGTAAAAATAGAAATGGCAAAGGAAGTGCCTATAGTCCCAGTTGTAAAAGGTAAACCGGCTAAAAATTTTATTGACGGTGCTCATAGGGTTTCTCCTAATAAGGCTCTTATAACAGGCCCGTCAGATGTAATTGAGTGGATTGATAATGTGAAAACAGAGGAAATAGATATAGAAAATGCTAATCAAAGTGTAACAAAAATGGTTGAGTTAAACATTCCAGAAGGAGTGCGTTTAGTTGAAACACCTGAAAATGTTGATGTTGATGTGGTTATTGAAAAAATAGCAGTTCGTGAATTTACAATAAGGAATTGGGATATAACAATTGAAAATGCAGTTATAGATGACTCGTTAGCATATGACATTCCAGCGACGGATATAAATATTAGTATACAAGGCAGAAAAGAAGAACTTGAAAGAATCTCAATGGAGAGTTTAAAACCTAGTATAGATGTTGAAGGACTTAAAGAGGGGAAGCATAAAAGAATATTAAAAGTTGTGCTTCCTAGAACTGTAGACCTTTTAGAAGACTACGAGATAGAAGTTAATATTAAGAAAAATGAAGATATGGATGAAGGATAATGAAAATAATTGTATATAATTTAAAAATGCATTTAGACTATACGATAAATGACTTAAAAAGAATCACTTCTAAAAAAATAGGAGTAAGTGAAAGAGATTTTAGTTCTTTTAAAATAATTAAAGAATCTATTGATGCTAGGAAAAAACCTCATATTAATATTGTTTATTCTGTTATGGTTGAAATAGAAAAGGAAATAAAACTTCCCCTTAATAATGACATAAAGGTTTTAGAGGATGTGCCACAAAAGCCTTTAGTTTCTGGGAATTTAAAGCTTGAAAAAAGACCAATAGTTATAGGTTCTGGACCTGCAGGGTTGTTTGCTTCTCTTGTATTAGCTCAAAATGGCTACAAACCTCTTTTGCTTGAAAGGGGAGAATGTGTAGAAAAACGCAGTGAAATAGTTAATTATTTTTGGGCAGATGGAAAACTAGATGGAGAGACAAATGTGCAGTTTGGAGAAGGTGGGGCAGGAACTTTTTCAGATGGCAAACTTACTACTAGAATAAATGACAGACGTTCAGAGATAGTTTTAGATGAATTTTATAAATCAGGTGCTCCTGAAGAAATATTATTTAAGGCAAAGCCTCACATAGGTTCAGATATACTAAAAAAAGTGGTTTATAATATGAGAAAAAGAATACTAGACCTTGGGGGAGAAGTAAGATTTAATTCTAAAGTAACGGACTTTTTAATAAAGGATGGTAAAATTACAGGGGTTAAAGTGAATGACTGTGAAGAAATTTATTCTCAGGTTGTAGTATTGGCTATAGGCCACAGTGCAAGGGATACCTTTGAATCCCTTTATAATAGAGGGGTTAAGTTTATACAAAAGCCATTTTCCATAGGTGTTAGGATAGAACATCCCCAAGAGTTGATTAATAATGCCATGTATGGGGAAGCTAAGAAACATCCTAGACTTGGGGCTGCTGATTATCAGATATTTAAAAAGTTTTCCAAAAGGACTGTGTATTCCTTTTGTATGTGTCCTGGAGGGGTTGTGGTTGGGGCAGCATCAGAACCAGATACTGTTTTAACCAATGGAATGAGTGAATTTTCCAGGGACAAAGAAAATGCCAACAGTGCATTGGTGGTTTCAGTAGGACCTGATGATTTTGAAAGTTCTCATCCCCTGGCAGGAGTTGAATTTCAAAGAAAATGGGAAAGATTGGCCTTTTGGTGTGGTGGAAAAAACTATTCAGCTCCAATTCAAAGATTAGGAGACTTTATAAATGACACAACAACTAAGAAATTAGGAAGTGTTAAACCTTCATATACGGGAAAAACAGAATTTTCAAATATTAACCTGTGTCTTCCGTCTTATGTTACAAATTTGTTAAAAAAATCCATAAGCTTTTTTGATTCAAAGATAAATGGATTTGGCATGGAAGATGCTATTTTAACGGGAGTTGAAACTAGAACTTCTTCACCAGTTAGAATAATAAGAGATGAAAACTTAGAGGCTTTGGGTATAAGTGGGCTTTATCCTGCAGGGGAAGGAGCAGGTTATGCTGGAGGCATAGTAAGTGCTGCTGTAGATGGTATAAAAATAGCAGAAAAGATAATGGAAACTTATTCAAATGAAAGTTTTCTTTGAATTTAAGTGTTATAAAAAAAGTATAAAATGTAAAAAAGGGTCATGGTATTTACTTAGTGTATATTATATATTATACTTGTAAATAGGAAGAAACCTTAAAAAGGATGTATACAAGGTGTATAAAAGGGTATGAGTTTTCTAGAGAATATGTATAAAAAGTTTAAAGAGAACTGATACATTAACAGCAAATACACCCGTCAAACTAACATAAAAAGTAGAGGGGATGAATGTATTGGGAATTCTTTTTGGAACTGATGGTGTAAGAGGTGTAGCAAATAAGGATTTAACTGGGGAATTAGCTTACAAACTAGGTCAGGCAGGAGCTTATGTTTTGACATCTGAGTTAAATAGCAGACCTAAGGTACTTGTGGGCATGGATACAAGAATATCAGGAGATATGCTAAAATCAGCCCTTGTGGCAGGCCTTTGTTCTGTGGGGGCAAATGTTGTGTATCTTGGTGTGGTTCCCACTCCAGCTGTGGCATATCTTGTTAGAAATTATAAAGCAGATGCAGGTGTTGTTATTTCTGCTTCTCACAACTCTTTTGAATTTAATGGAATTAAGTTTTTCAATAATAAAGGCTTTAAATTGTCAGATGAGATAGAGGAAAGAATAGAATCAATTATTCTTAATAATTCTGAAGAAATTTCTCTTCCCATAGGGGATAAATTAGGAACTGAAACTACAGTAGAAAATGCAGTGGATGATTATGTTAGTTACATAAAAAGTACTGTTGAAGGCGATTTTAAGAGATTGAAAGTTGTAATAGATTGTGCTAATGG
>DUVG01000007.1 GCA_012841175.1 Clostridium sp. | reverse complement strand
TTTTTAAAATTTGTTTTTTTCAATTATACTTCGGGATATTTTTTTAAGTGTAATTCTAAGAAGTATAAATGCTATAAGAAAAATTATTGTTCCATTTAAAATCCGTTTAGGAATTGATTTTTTTGTGGTATTATCAGGTGTTTCACTTGACCTATGTGAGAGTTTTTGTTCTACAGTACGGGTTGCAATTAAGTCCACTTTTCCAAGTGACTGCTGGCCGTTTTTTATTTCTATACTGCCTAATATATCTCCTTTATATACGGGGGCAGTAATATCTTTCTCAATATTTTTTTCAAAAGAAAGATCTTTAATCTCTGTTCCCTTTGGAAGGACGCATCTAAAATCTTCAGATACAAGTAAATCTAAATTGCTGTTCCCTGAAGCATTGGGAACATGTATAGTTTCAGCATATGAATTTTGGGCAAGTACATGGGTTAGAGAATAATTTTTAAAACCGTATTCTAGAAGCTGCTGTGAATAGTTGAAAACATCTTTATATTTTTCAACTCCCATTACAACAGCAATTAATTCCATTCCAGTTTCATCTTTTGCCGATGAAACAAGATTAGCTAATGCCCTGTCTGTATATCCTGTCTTTATGCCTGTAACTTCACTATAGTATTTTGATTCAGAAAATAGTAACTGGTTACTGGTGTTTAGAAAGATTTCCTCATCATGTTTATTTGTAGGAGGTATAGTGTAATAGGTCTTTTTTACTATTTCTCTAAACTCAGGAAGTGACATAGCATGCCTTGCCATAATGGCTAAATCATAAGCTGAAGAAACATGAAGATGGCCATCTGATGTATTGTCCATACCTGATGGGTTTACAAAATTTGTACATTCAGCACCTAGCTCTTTTGCCCTTTTGTTCATAAGGTCAAAAAACTCTTGATGAGAAGAACTTACATTTTCAGCTATTATGTATGCAGTTTCATTTGCCGACCTAACTAATAGGGCATTTAATATATGGATTAGTTTTAGCCTTTCCCCAGCTATAAGGCCTATATGCATACCACCAAGGCCAATATTGTCAATAGCAGATTGACTTACAGTTACCATGCTGTCAAGGTCTCCATATTCAATTGCTAAAATTCCAGTCATAATTTTAGTTGTACTGGCAGGATGCAATGGGGTTTTAGAATTATATTCACATAAAACCTGACCTGTTTTAAAATCCATAAGAATGTATGCCCTTGCGGGTATATTTAAAGGCTGGGCATTTATAGGTAAGTTAGTTGATATTGCTACAGTTAGCATTAATATGATAAAAAATATTTTTTTCATATATTCCTCCGTCTAAACAGCTTTATTATGTAGTTAAATAGTGTCGTTTACTCACACCTTATTAAAGTATAACAAATAATTTGTGAAAAATGTATATATAAATCCAAAAAAAATCTAGGTAATTAAAGGGAAGAAGTGTTAAGATGTAGAATTATAAATTTAAATGGAGGTAATGCTCATGTTAAAAGAGATATTAAATCATGAAATAACAATTAAAAGAGGCCTTTTGATTTCTCTTATTGCAGCATTAGTTCTTAGCATGTCGGTGACAGGTTATTTGCTTATGGGGGATTATGGTGAAAATGTAATTATAAAAAAATCAGATGATGAAGTAGAAATAAGTTTTAATAAAGATGTAGAAAAAGAGGAAATAGAAATAGAAAAAATAAGAGTATATGTGGTGGGAGAAGTGAAAAATCCATCGGTTGTTACTCTAGAAAAAGGTCAAATAATTGAAGATGCAATTTCTTTAGCTGGGGGAGCTACAGAAAATGCAGATGTGGAAAATATAAATCTTGCTTATGTGTTAACAGAAAATGTTATGCTGCAAATTAGACCCAAAAAAGATGAATCAGAAAATGATGCATGGGAAAATACATTAGAAGAAGAGGAATCAGAGAAGAAAGAGGTATCAGAGGAACTTTTTACAGGTGTGAAAATTGTGTCAGATAGTGGTGGTGCTGTTATAGGTGAAAATATAAATAGTATAAGTTTAAAGATAAATATCAACTCTGCTTCTAAAGAACAGTTGACCACATTGCCTGGAGTAGGACCTGCAATTGCAGATAATATAATTGCCTTTAGACAGGAAAATGGTGGATTTGATAAAATTGAAGACATAATGAATGTATCAGGAATAGGTGATGCTAAATATAAGAAACTAAGGGACTTAATAACAGTGAATTAAGACTAAACGCCCCTCCTTCTAAGCCTTTTGACAAATATATAATTTATAAAGTATAATTTAAGGTGCAGAGTGAGACTTTTTTGTTTTTCGAAAATTGAAAGGGGGGCTGGCTTGTTAGGTTTATTGTCTAACAAAGCATATTAAATGAAAAAAATATGGATAGTTGCGATAATATCTCTGATGATATTATCGGGATGCAATAACTCCAAGTCTTCTACTGAAAAGGGTAATTTAGAGAAAAAGGATTTAAGAGCTGTTGCAACGGATTTTGTAGAAATTTATGTTGCAGAAAATAATGAAAAAGAAGAAGAGACAACAAAAGACATAAATCTTTATTTTAGCGATTATCAGGCGGAATATACAGTTGCTGAAATAAGGAATGTGGAAGTTGAAGGAAGTATTGAAGAGACTGTTTTTGAAGAGCTAAAAAAAGGACCTGAAAACCAAGAACTATATGGTGTGATTCCTGAGGGAACGAGGCTGTTATCCATCCAAACAGAGGATGGAATTTGTACAGTGGATTTATCGGAGGAATTTGTTTCTAATCAACCAGGAGGAACGGCAGCTGAAACCATAACTATAAATTCCATTGTAAACACATTGACAGAGCTTGAGCATGTAGACAGTGTACAATTTCGTATAGAAGGAAGTATTAGGGAAGTTCTTGTTCATCATGCTTTAGACAGACCATTTAAGAGAAATGAAAATGTAATTAAAAAATAATTAAATAAAAAAGCTGGCTTTTAAGCTAGCTTTTTTATTTTGCAGCCATTAAAGGCAGAATAAAAAGAGTTCTTATTATATAACCTAGAAATATTGAAATTGTAGGCAAAATAAAGAGATACAAAAACACTTTTTTATATTGTCTTTTTCTTAATTTTTTAAATTTTTCTACCCTTCTGATTCTCATTTATGCCCTCCACAGATTTATGTTTCTTTTCAAATTGTTTTAAATATTATACCACACATTTACAAAAATTATTATTTCCAGGGAAAGTAGTTTTGCTATTATTGAAAAAAGGCAGTTAGTGTAGTACAATTAATCAGTAAAGAGTACATAACTTTATAATTATGGAGGAAAAACTAATGGGTATTGATTTAGGCAAGATACCAAAGCTAGGCTTTGGACTTATGCGTCTTCCAGAAAAAGACGGAGAGGTAGATATTCCACAGGTGTGTAATATGGTGGATATCTATATGGGGAGTGGATTTAACTATTTTGACTCCGCTTATGTGTATCATGGAGGAAAATCTGAGGTAGCAGCAAGGGAAGCTATTGTTAAACGTTATCCAAGGAATTCCTTCTATCTTGCAACAAAACTTCCTGCATGGGAGATTAAGAAAGTTGAAGACTGTGACAGAATACTTAATGAACAGCTTGAACGTGCAGGAGTGGATTATTTTGATTTTTATCTTTTGCACAGTGTAGAAGAAGGAAGTAATTATGACAAATATATAGAGTTTAACTGTTTTGAATGGGCAATAGAAAAGAAGAAGAAAGGTCAGATAAAGCATTTTGGAATTTCATTCCATGGTTCTCCAGCCTTATTAGAGAAAGTTCTTTTAGAACATCCTGAGGTGGAATTTGTGCAAATTCAGTTAAACTATGCGGATTGGAATAATCCTATTGTTCATTCAGGGAAATTGTATAAAATACTTAAGGAAAGAAACATACCAATAATTGTAATGGAGCCGGTAAAAGGTGGCACCCTTGCAAAAACTACGCCAGAAATTGAAGATATGATGAAAAAACATCAACCGAATAAAAGTATTGCCTCCTGGGCATTTCGTTTTGTAGGTTCTTTAAATGGTATAACTACAATATTAAGTGGTATGTCAAATGAAGAGCAATTAAAGGATAATATAGAAACATTTACAAATTTTGAATCTTTAAGCGATAAAGAAAGGGAAATTCTCAATGAAGTTACTAAAGCTATGGAAAAGCTACCTGCCATTCAATGTACCTCATGCAAATACTGTTGTGACGGTTGTCCTGTCAAAATCAGCATTCCAGATGTAATAAGTGCCCTAAATACATTGCATATGTATGGAGAAGATGCCAGACCACATTTCTTTTATGACAATTTAGTGGAAAGAAGTGGCAGGGCTGGTGAATGTATTGCTTGTGGGCAGTGTGAAAAAGTATGTCCTCAACATTTGCCAATTATAGAAATAATGAAGGAAGCCTCTGGAATTTTTGATAAGAAATAAAAAATATATAATAATGAGAAGGGGATATTATGATTATTGTTAGAGATGAACTTAAATTTGTTTTAGTGGGGGTAATTGTATTAAGCATGTTATTGCCCTTATGTGCAACTGCACAGCAGCAAACTGATTTTTTTCTTCAAGCTGAAAAGTATGAGGTAGAAGTTGGAAAAGAGTTTAATGTATATGTTGAGGGAAAAGATGTTGAGGATATATATGCATTTGAACTTGATGTGATTTTTGATTCTAACAAGTTAGAACTTATAAAGGCAGCGGGAACAAATGAAGGTTATTCTAGTTACAATTTCCTAGATGAGGACAAAATTCATTTTGTGTATACAAAAATAGGTGATGCAACCCCTTTAAAAGGAGATATAAACCTTTGTCAGTTTACTTTTAAAATGCTTGAGACTTCTGAAGCAAGCATAGAATTAGAATCAATCAGGATTGTAAGCAGCGAAATTATTGACACAAAAGTTGGAGATTTAGAATCAGTGGAATCAAAGTATTCTTTTGACGATGAAAAAATATCTGTAACAGGAGTTTTAAAGTCAGAAGAAAAAGAACCACCATCTTCAGGTAATAGTGGAGGCACCGTTGTTCCATCTGATGATAAAGATTTAGATAAAGAGGATAAAGGTGAAGATAAAGAAGATGATGAAGAAGATGGGGAGGAAATAGAAGAAGAACCTGAAGAAGTGCCAGGAGCAATTGTATTTACCGATATTGATAATCACTGGTCAAAAGAGTTTGCACTAAAACTTGTTAATTTAGGAGTATTAACTGGTTATCCCGATAATACCCTAAGACCGGACCAAAAAATAACCAGGGCAGAAGGCGTGGTTTTACTTGTAAATACTTTAGAGTTGGAGTTTTTAGATGAAGGTGAAATAGGCTTTAATGATAGAGACATAATTCCTGCATGGTGTGCAAATCATGTAAAGGCTGCTTCAGAGAAAAACATATTGACAGGATATGAAGACAATACACTAAGGCCTTTTAACAATTTAACCAGGGCAGAAATGGTTGTTCTTATAATGAATGCTTTTGGAATTGAAAAGGCAGAGTTTGAAAAGAGCCAGTTTGCAGATGGGGATATTATACCTGGCTGGGCAGCAGATTTTATAGCTGGAGCAGTTAAAGAAGGCATAGTTAAAGGATATCCAGACAATACATTTAAGCCTGGCAATGAAGTAACAAGAGGAGAAGTCTTTGCGCTAATTGCAAATTGTATAGATTAACGTTGATGTTTTCAGGTTAATCTTGATTGTTTAATCTTAAAATGGTATTATACATCTATAAATAAATTAAAGAAGGTGATTAAAATAATTAAACGTATCTTGGTTCTGCTACTTGTTGTGGTACTTTGTATGTCTATGCTAACAGCCTGTGGAGCACAGGAATGTAGTATTTGTTCAGAAGTGAAGCGAGGAGAAACAATAGACATGTTTGGAGAAGAAGTACATATTTGCAATGACTGCATAAAAGATATAAATTCTTTTTTGAAAGAATAACATGTAATGTCAGAAGTTAAAATTAAAATCAGAGGGTTTAACAGCCCTCTGATTTTAATTCCTTGCTTAATTTCTTTATAGCTTTTTTCTCTATTCTTGACACATAAGACCTTGATATACCAAGCATTTTAGCAATTTCTCTTTGAGTTTTGCTTGTGCCGTTTAAAAGCCCATATCTTAACTCTAATACGATTTTTTCTCTATGCTTTAAAACATCCTTCATTTTTTTATAAAGACGTCTAACTTGCATTTTTAATTCTACTTCTTCTACAACGGATTCAGAATCGTTACCTAAAACATCAATTAAAGAAATTTCATTACCATCTCTATCCATACCTATAGGGTCTTGAAGGGATACTTCGCTTTGGATTTTTTTATTTGACCTAATTTGCATAAGTATTTCATTTTCTATGCATCGTGCGGCATAAGTTGCAAGTCTGGTGCCTTTGTCATAATTAAAAGTAGCAATAGCCTTTATAAGACCTATTGTTCCAATTGAAATTAGATCATCAGAATCACTTATGGTAGAAGTGTATTTTTTTACAATATGTGCAACAAGACGAAGGTTTCTTTCAATTAAAATATTTCGTGCTTCTTCATCCCCTTCCGCTAATTTTTTTATATAGTACTGTTCTTCTTCAGGTTTGAGGGGCTGTGGAAAAGAACTAACATTAGATACATAACCAAAGATAAAAAAGATATTTTTAAAACATTCAATAAATGGTATGAATAAAATATTATACAAAGTAAAGTACCTCCAATAAATAGGTTACTTTATAAGTATATGAATTAAATAGATTGGAGGTGCAAGTACTAATTAAAAATAGTTTTTTTAAAGTCCTTTTTCAATTATGGTTTTTGCAATTTCTTTAAATATAGGGGCAGCAACATTTCCACCACTTTTTCCATCTTCTACAAATACAACTATTGAATATTTAGGATTTATTTTAGGAAAATATCCTGCAAACCACCCATGAACGACTTTTTCACCGTCGATAACCTGGCCTGTTTCCGCACTTCCGGTTTTTCCTCCAGCACCGCCATAAGCATCTAAATTTGCTTTAGTACCTGTTCCGCTTACTGTGACTTCCTCCATAAAAGATTTTATATTGTCACATATTTTTTTAGAGAGAATTCTTTCACCCTGTTCTTTTTTTATTTTTTTTATGATATTTCCCTTTGAGTCAACAATGGAATCAACAATATTAACGGTATTTTTTATACCTCCGTTTGCTATAGTTGCAATGATATTGGAAACTTGAAGGGGGGTGACAAGTATATCACCTTGACCTATAGAGATGTTGGCAATGTCTCCATGAGTGTAATATTTGTCTAGTTGGGGAAGATACCCTAAAGCTTCGTCAATGCCCTGTTCATTTATGCCTGTAAAACTTCCAAGTCCAAATTTTTTGGCAGTATCAAGTATATTTTCAATGCCTGTGTTTATTCCCAATTCTATAAAATATGAATTACAGGAAGAGGCAAATGCTTTTTTTACATCCACAAAGCCATGTCCTCCAGCTTCATAAGAAGAACATTTAAATTCTTTATCTCCTAGCATGAGATAGCCTGGACAGTAAAAGTTTGAGGGAGGGGTGTGGTTTTTCATATATGAACTTGCAAGAACTACAGTCTTAAATATAGAGCCTAAATTATATGAGGCAACTGCACGGTTAAAAAGTGCCTTGTCAGGACTTTCTAAATACTCATCTATTTTATCAGGGTCAAAATCAGGTTTGCTTACCATTGCCACAACATCACCGTTGAGCACATTTTGAATGACAACTGCACCTTTTAAATTGCTTTTATCCATTACATTTTCCGCTATTTTTTGTATGTGATAATTTAATGTCAATTTTACATGTAGTTTTTCATGATTTAAAGGATTTATAAATCTATACCCAAGTCCTTCAACAAAGTTTTCCCTTGCATCTGTTACTATTCCAATGGAACTTTTAATGTTAAGGTTTAGTATGTCATTGTAGGATTTTTCAATTCCAGCTTGCCCAACACCATCTGCCTTATTTAAATAACCTATGACATGTTTGGCAATGCTATTTCTGTCGTCATAGCGTTTTAATGAATTTATAAATGAAATACCAGGAATATTCTCCTTTATAAGAAGGTTTTTAGTATTATTATCAGACTGATAAATAATAGGTTCTTTTTTAAAGTCAATTAATCTTTTAAATTGACCAGATTCTATTTTTAGTATATTTGCAATTTTTTTAATTGCATTTTCATTTCCCCTTAATTGGAGTGGTTTTATTACAACGTAAACTTCGTTTACCCTGTTTGTAAAGGGAATGAAATTTGCATCTAGTATGTTTCCTCTGTGATTTTTAATCTCTAGGGCAGATATTCTTTGACTAGTAGCTGATATAGCTAATTTTTCTCCTATTTGTACTTGTATATAAAAAACTCTTATAATAAGCAAAATAAGTGAAACGGAAAAAAAAGCAAGTAAAATAAAAAGTCTTTTTCTATTCATTTAAACCCCTCAAAATTGTATTTTTAAATATAATAAAATTATTTCACAATTTTGAGGATTTTATACACTTTTTTTTCTTAACATTGCGTATTTTAAGGCCTTTTGTTTTAAAGGCATGTAGACAGTCATTTGAGGGTGGGGGGCAACAGTTATTTCTTCGTTGTCAGCATTTTTCATAGATTCTATTGTTTGAACAAAATAATCTCCTACAGGGTTTACAACTTCAATTTCATCTCCAACATACATCCTGTTTCTCTGTTCAATTGTAGCAATTCCAGATTCTTCGTCAAAGTCTTTAACAACACCTATAAATTCATATTCCCTTATATATGAACTGGTATGGTAAATCTGATCCTTTGATGTTGTTTTATTTTTATAAAATCCTGTTGTATACTCTCGATGGCTTGCCTTTGAAAGTTCTTCAAGCCATTTTTCACGAAAAACATAATTGCCTTTGTAATAGGCATCTATAGCCTCACGATATGCTTTTACAACAGTTGCAACATAGAAAGAACTTTTCATACGTCCTTCAATCTTAAGGCTTGTTACACCGGAGTTGATGATATCAGGAATATATTCAATCATACACAAATCTTTTGAATTAAATATAAATGTACCTCTTTCATCTTCCATGACAGGGAGGTATTCACCTGGTCTTTTTTCTTCCACGAGATAGTATTTCCATCTGCATGGATGGGCACAAAGTCCTCTGTTTGAATCTCTATTAGCCATATAATTGCTAAGAAGACATCTGCCTGAGTAAGAGATACACATAGCACCGTGAACAAATATTTCCAGCTCTAAATCCTCAGGTAGTTTATCTTTAATTTGCTTAATTTCCTTTAAGGAAAGTTCTCTTGCCAATACAATTCTTTTTACGCCATTTTCATACCAAAACTTAGCGCTAAGCCAGTTGGTGTTGTTTGCCTGTGTACTTAAATGAATGTCCATATCTGGTGCTATTTCTTTTACCAATGAAAACACACCTGGGTCTGAAAGTATTATTGCATCAATACCTATAGCACTTACTTTTTCAATAAATTCAGGCATACCTTCAATATCGTTATTATGAGGAAATATATTCATTGTAAGATATACTTTTTTTCCTCTATCATGAGCAAAATTTATACCTTCTTGTAAATCATCATAAGTAAAATTTCCTGCAAAGGCACGAAGACCAAATTTTGTGCCAGCAAGGTATACTGCATCAGCACCGTATATAATAGCCATTTTAAGTTTTTCTAAATTTCCTGCAGGGGCTAATAATTCGATTTTTTTCATATGTATTTCTCCATAAAACTAATTTTATTTTTTGTAACTTAATGCAACTCCATCCCCAATGGGAATAATGCTAGTTTCAAGCTGGTCACTATTGCAAATATCATCAAGGTAAGTTCTAAGTCTTGTTACAATGGTTTTTTTTCTTCGTACAACCAACTCATCATTGGCAATCATGCCTTTATATAATATATTGTCTGAAATTAATACCCCTCCGCTATTTAATAGACGAATACACTGGGGTAAAAATTCAGGATATTGGCCTTTGGCTGCATCTAAAAAAATCATGTCGTATTTTTTATCCAGCATTTTTAGTACTTCTGTTGCATCCCCGTATATTATATTTATAGTGTTTTCTAAATTGGCTTTTTTTATGTTGTTTTTGGCCCTTTCTATCATTAGTTCATATCTGTCTATTGTGTCAATTTTTCCATCCGGCGGTAGGACAGTTGAAATCAAAATAGATGAATAGCCTATGGCAGTACCTATTTCTAAAACTTTTTTTGGTTTTAAAATAAGTGTAATCACTTTTAAAAGTGCAGCTACTTCAGGCTGCACAATTGGGACATGATTTTTATTTGCAAAATCTTCAAGTTGGGCTAATATACCATTATTTTTTTTAATTGTTTTTCTAATATAATCATTTATATAATCAATAGAAACCATATATATACATCCTTCTAATAAGATACACCGTATTTTTGTTTAGCTGCTTCATGTTCTTGAAGGGTTCTTGAAAACTCATGGCTTCCATCACCTTTTGCAACAAAAAACATATAATCAGATTCTTCATTAGGGTAAAGTGCAGCTATTATAGAATCCAGACCAGGTGAACAAAGAGGACCTGGTGGCAAGCCTTCATGAAGATAAGTGTTGTATGGATGGTCTATTTCTGTATCTTCATATGTCAATAATTCTTTTACTTTACCATCTCTTTCCAAAAGTATATATTGTATAGTAGCACAGGATTGCAGCTTCTTAAGTGAAGGGTCCTGACTTTTAAGTCTGTTATGAAAAACACTTGACACAATTTCTTTTTCTTCTGGGATTTTTGTTTCCCTTTCTATAATTGATGCAAGGGTTATTACTTCATCCACAGTCATACCAAGATCTTCAGCACGTCTATAAAATTCAGGTGTGAATTTTATATTAAAGTTATCAAGAAATTTTCTTATAACTGTCTTAGAACTTGAACTTGGATCAAAAAAGTAAGTGTCAGGGAATAAATATCCTTCTAAAGGATGATCCCTTTCAGGAAGGTTTTCCAAAAACTTATAATCAAACTTTTCTTCAGAAGCTGTTTTTATAAAATCTTCCGGATTTATAAGGTTGTTTTTTGCCAAAATATTAACTGTTTCAATGAAGGTTTTACCTTCAGGTACAGTTATATTCGTACTTATAGGGTTTTGGCTAAGGATACGCATAATTTCGTCGTAGCTTAAATCCTTAGAAATTAAATGTCGGCCAGACCTGTAATTTCCTTCGTGACCATTAAAAAATGATAAAAACTTAAAAATTTTAGGATACTTAATTATATCACTTTCCTTAAGTATTTTAGCAATATCATCAGTGCTAGAATTGAAAGGAATATCAATTTCTACAGAATTTCCTGATTCTATTTTTTTTGTTATTTCATTAATAGTAAGTTTGTCCGCGCTAGTTATATACCTATAACTGATAGTTGCACCTATAATGAAAATGACAGAAAAGAATAACAAGTATAAAAGTAATGATAAAAATATACTTTTACGCTTTTTTGTTGTTCTTCTTTTTTTTGCTCTTTTGTTAATCTCCCCACTCATGTTACTCACCACTTTATATATTTTTTTTATCTTTTATGACCATTTAATACTTTTTTTCTAAGTCTTATGCTTTCAGGTGTAACTTCAACCAGCTCATCTTCTGCTATAAACTCTAAAGCTTGTTCTAAGCTAAAAATAATTGGAGGCGTAAGCCTTAAAGCTTCATCAGAGCCAGCTGCCCTTATATTTGTTACATGTTTTTTCTTGCATACATTTACCAATATATCTTCTTGTTTTGCATTTTCACCAACTATCATGCCTTTATACACTCTAGTACCTGGTTTTATAAACAAAGAACCTCTTTCTTGAGCATTATAAAGACCATAGGTAGCAGCTTCACCATCTTCCCATGCAATCATAGAGCCTCTTCGTCTTGTAGTCAGTTCGCCTTTAAAAGGTTCATATCCATAAAATATATGATTCATTATACCATTTCCTTTTGTGTCAGTCAAAAGTTCTGATCTATAACCAATGAGGCACCTTGCAGGTATTTTAAATTCCAATCGCATATATCCTTGGGTGGAAGATGTCATATTTATAAGTTCAGATTTACGGGTTCCTAGCTTTTCCATAACTACGCCCATATGATCTTCTGGTACATCCACAATTAAGTATTCTATAGGCTCACATTTAACCCTATTTATTTCCTTGTAAACTACAGTAGGTTTGGATATTTGAAATTCATATCCTTGCCTTCTCATTGTTTCAATTAAAATAGAAAGATGCAATTCGCCCCTTCCATAGACTTCAAATGAGTCTGGGGAATTTGTTTCTTCCACTCTAAGACTTACATTTGTTTCAAGTTCTTTAAACAACCTATCCCTAATATGACGTGATGTTACATAAGTTCCTTCCTGACCTGCAAAAGGGCTGTTATTCACACTAAAGGTCATGGATATTGTAGGTTCATCAATTTCAATAAAGGGAAGAGGTTCAATTTTATTTTCATCACAAATTGTTTCACCTATATTAATATTTCCTATACCTGATATTGCAACAATTTCTCCTAAAGAGGCAGAATCCACAATTTTTCTCTTTAGACCTTCAAAGGTATAGAGATTGCTAATTTTCACATTTTCTATAGTGCCATCTTTTCTGCACAAGGCAGCAGTTTGTCCAATTTCTATGGAACCTCTTTCAATTCTTCCTACAGCAATTCTACCTACATATTCATCATAATCTATATTAGAGACTAAAAGCTGCAAAGAATCATCCATAGAACCTGTAGGCATAGGGACGGTATTTATTATAGTTTCAAATAAAGGTCTTAGATTTAAAGGTTTTTCATTTAAATCTAAAGTGGCATATCCTTCTTTAGACGAAGCATATACAACAGGAAAGTCAAGCTGATTGTCGTCAGCCCCAAGTTCAATAAATAATTCTAATACTTCATCTAGTACTTCAGAGGGCCTTGCCTCAGGTCTGTCAATTTTGTTTATAACTACTATTGGTTTTAGATTTAGACTCAATGCTTTTCTTAAAACAAATCTGGTTTGGGGCATGGTGCCTTCAAAAGAGTCCACTAAAAGCAACACACCATCAACCATTTTTAAAACACGTTCAACTTCACCACCAAAGTCTGCGTGTCCTGGGGTGTCTACTATATTTATTTTAACCCCGTCGTAAAGAACAGCAGTGTTTTTGGAAAGAATTGTAATTCCTCTTTCTCTTTCAAGGTCGCTAGAATCCATAACTCTATCATTAACATGTTCATTATCTCTAAAGATTCCACTTTGTTTTAATAATCCATCTACCAATGTTGTCTTTCCATGATCTACATGGGCGATAATTGCAATATTTCTTAAATCATTTCTTGTTTGTTTCACTAAAAAAACCCCTTCTAGTAATATGTATTATAAAAAATCTACTATATAAAATAATGTTTTTTATATAACCTTAATTTTTCACATAAATAATTCTAAGTTATCACAATACTAATTGTCAACAAAAAAACTTTTTATAAATTTTTATTGACTTTAGTATAAATCTGTGTAAAAATGCCTAAAAGATTAATATAATATTTATTAGTGTATCGATACAGATGGAGGGATTTTAATGTCAGAAAAGTTTGGTTCAAGTAAAGATTTAGCACAAATACTAAAGGGTGGAGTAATAATGGATGTTACCAATCCAAAGGAGGCAGAAATAGCTCAAGAAGCAGGAGCTGTTGCAGTAATGGCCTTAGAAAGGGTGCCAGCTGATATAAGAAAACAGGGTGGCGTTGCAAGAATGTCCGATCCTAAAATGATAAAGGAAATAATAGGGGCTGTATCCATACCTGTTATGGCAAAAGTTAGAATAGGTCACATTGTTGAGGCACAAGTTTTAGAGGCACTAGGAGTTGACTACATTGATGAAAGTGAAGTATTGACATCTGCAGATGATATGTACCATATAGATAAGAAGGCTTTTAAAACACCTTTTGTTTGTGGAGCTAAGAATTTAGGAGAGGCCTTAAGAAGAATTGGAGAGGGCGCATCAATGATAAGAACAAAAGGGGTAGCTGGAACTGGAAATATTGTTGAGGCAGTAAGGCATATGAGAACAGTAATGTCTGAAATCAGAAGACTTACAAATCTTCCAAAAGAAGAATTAATGACTTTTGCTAAAGAAATTGCAGCACCATATGAATTGGTTGTTAAAGTTGCAGAAGAAGGAAAGCTGCCAGTTTTAAATTTTGCTGCAGGAGGAGTGGCAACACCAGCTGATGCAGCACTGATGATGCAGCTTGGAAGTGAAGGTGTTTTTGTAGGCTCAGGAGTATTTAAGTCTTCAAATCCAGAAAAAACTGCAAAGGCAATTGTAAAGGCAACTAAGTTTTATGATAAACCAGAGGTAATTGCAGAGGTGTCAGAAGATTTAGGAGAAGCAATGCATGGAGTTGAAATACCTACCATTTAGAAAAATTTTTTTCTAAATGGTATATTGAGGATTGAAAAAAGAAAAACTATATGATATACTACTTAACGAAAATACACACGGAATTTGATTTATGGGAAAGTGCCGCAAGGTTTTCCATAAGGATGATGGTTCCGGAGGTATAAACTAATTCGGAGGTGTTTTTTTATGTCAGTTATTTCTATGAAACAGCTTTTAGAAGCAGGTGTTCATTTTGGACATCAAACAAGAAGATGGAATCCTAAAATGGCAGAGTATATTTTCACAGAAAGAAATGGTATCTATATAATAGACCTTCAA
>DUVG01000048.1 GCA_012841175.1 Clostridium sp. | reverse complement strand
TGTTTGTTGTGGCGACTACATTATACACGAAAAGGGAGGTCATTGCTTTTTTAGTTTAAAAAGTGATGTAAACCTTGGAACTATAAGGTTTTATATAAAAAGGAAGGTAGTAAACTTGACACTACCGCAGGTTTATGCAGGATTAACATATGGAAAAGGGGTACTAAACGAAACATTTATAGATCCACATCAACAAAATAGGGGATTTATGGCTTAATAGAAGTTAGTGTTTAGGCAGTAATGCCAGTAGAACAAAGAAATAAGGTTACCAGGAACTCTGGAAATGCAGACACTTATTGCATTCCGGAGTTCCATTTTTATCTTGAGTAAATAGAAAGGTATCTACAGCAATGATTTTGCTGGCTGTAAATAAAAATGAAATTTAAAACAAAGGGATTGCTATTCCATTAGAATTTATAAAAATTAACTAAAAAGTAAAGAATTATATTTGTTAAAATATAAACTTTTTAGAATTGTATTGACAAATATAATAATGGGTTGTATAGTAATATGCAAGGAAACCGTTTTCCTAAGGAGGCATTTTGATGGTATCGATAAACGACGTGGCAAAAAAAGCAGGAGTAGCAAAATCAACAGTATCTAAGGTTTTAAATAACTACGCATTAGTGAGTGATGAAACCAGATTAAAAGTTGAAAAGGCAGTGGAGGAATTGGGCTACGTTCCTAATTCAGTAGCAGTATCACTTTCTAAAAAGGAATTTAATAGAGTAGGCTTAATCGTTGATATCCGTCATAATAGCCAATTTGTTGATGAAATTAGTATGCAGTATTTAACAGGTGCTTTTGAAAAGGCAAAAGAATATCATATTGAAGTGGTTACTTTTTTCAGTTCCCAATTTGACGAGATGAATTATAAGCAAGTAACAGCCTATTTAAAATCTCAGAGGATTAATTGTTTAATTATATATAACTTATCCATTGAGAATAAAAATTTATATAAAATAATTGAAAAAAAGAAATTTTATTGTGTTTTAGTAGATTCTCCTATTACAAATGACAGGACTTCTTCCGTATCTCTTGATCATTATTCTGCCCAATATGAAGTAGCTAAAAAAACTTTGTTAGAGAATTCCTATATTGACAGAGTGTTATATATAGCAGGGGGAGCAGGGGGATATATTACAAACAGGCGGTTAGGCGCTATGAAGAAACTACAGGAAGAGCTTGGTTTTGAACTTATTGTAAAACATGGTGATTTTAATGAATATAAAGCTAGAGAAATTACTTTTGAATATGGCAAAGAGTCAAATGCAGTTGTTTGTGCATCGGATTTAATGGCAATTGGAGCGGTATTTGCTCTTACAGAAATGGATATTTACAGGCCAGTATGTGGCTTTGATGGAATTCGATTAATGGGATATACCAAGATAGCCATGAATACAGTAAAACAAAATTTTAAACTAAAATCCAAACAAGCATTTGATGAATTAAAGAAATTACTTGACGGAGAAAAAGGACAGTATACGGAGATACCTTATGAGGTATGTAAAATTGATTATATGGATGTTATTCAAAAATAAGAATAATGTCAATATAATTTTTTATCAGTTTACGGAAACCGTTTTCCTATATATATTAGTTTTTGATGAACAGGATTGGAGCTACTTATGAAATTTGAAGCTGTTTACCACAGAACCTCGGATAATTATTGTTATCCTCTAAATGAAGAGAAACTTATTATTAATATAAAAACCGGTCATGATGTAGAGAGAGTTTTTATATATTATGGGGATCCTTTTGAAAATGGAATTTTAGGCGGTAATTGGAGATGGAATGGTGTGGAAGAAGAGATTATTTATAAAAAGAATCTGACACATCATATCTGGTGGACAACAACAGTAAAGCCTAAATATAAAAGGTGTAAATACTATTTTAAACTGGAAGTTAAAAATACATCTTATTATTATTTTGAAGATGGTTTTTATACAGAAGCAGAGATAAATCATCAAGGCAAGAATTTGGTGTATTTTACATTTCCATGGATGAATAGTATTGATATTAATAAAACACCTAACTGGGTAAATGATACCGTGTGGTATCAGATATTTCCGGAACGCTTTAACAACGGAGATAAAAAGAACGATCCAAAGAATGTAAAGCCATGGGGATTCCATGAAGTGAGTAACGAAGAGTTTTATGGAGGGGATTTGCAGGGGATTATTAACCGACTGGAGTATCTGTCGGATATAGGAATAAACGGAATATATTTAACGCCTATATTTGAAGCAAATACCAGTCATAAATACGATACCAAAGACTATATGAAGATTGATCCACATTTTGGTGATGAAAAAGTATTTAAAAACTTGGTGGATAAAGCACATGAAAAAGGCATTCGTATTATGATTGATGGTGTATTTAATCATTGTGGTAATCAATTTGCTCCATGGTTGGATGTTTTGGAGAAGGGTCCAAACTCCAGATATTTTAACTGGTTTATGATTAATAAATGGCCTTTTGATAAAGAAGAGCATAGTACAAAAGATGGATCCTTTTATTCCTTTGCCTTTACTTCTAAAATGCCAAAGTTAAATACCAATAATTCGGAAGTTATTAAGTATTTATTAGGGGTTGTGGAATATTGGGTAAAAAACTTTGATATAGATGGTATTAGACTTGATGTAGCCAATGAAGTATCCCATAGATTTTGTAAGGATTTGCGTAGATTAACCAAAGAGCTAAAACCGGATTTTTATATATTAGGAGAGATATGGCATGATGCAATTGCCTGGTTAAGGGGAGATGAATTTGATGGAGTTATGAATTACCCATTAGCTACCTCTATAGCAGATTTTTGGATTTATCCAGAGAAAACCAATTATGATTTTGAATGTGCCATTAATCACAATTTTACTATGTATATGCAGCAGACCAATGATGTTTTATTCAATTTATTGGACTCACATGATACCAATCGGTTGATGGATAAGGTGAGGGATATTCATATTTTTTACCAGCAGCTGGCGGTTATGTTTACTATGCCGGGAAGTCCATGCATTTATTATGGAACAGAACTTGCAATGGAAGGAAGCTATGATCCAGATTGTCGTAGATGTATGCCCTGGGAAGACATAGATAAAGGAATTTATAAAGATAGAATTGAAATTATAAAGGCATTGGTTGGTTTAAGAAAATCAAATAAAGCGTTTAAAAGCAGACATTTTCATTTTATAGAGGATAAAAACAACCAGAGAGTGATTCATTATATAAAAACAGATGAAGAACATAAACAGGTAGAAATTATTTTAAATTGTTCTAATGATACTATTGTAGTTCAAAAAAAAGGTAATGAATTATTTAGCCTATTATATGCTGATACTGTTTTAAAACCAAAAGGTATATTTATTCAGCAGATATAAAACTGTAGTGAGGGATTGTAAGCAAACTTGCATTTTTAAGGGGCATAAGACAATATTGCTAGTTTGAAGGAGAAAAATTTATGAGAGAAGCAGGAATACTATTACCTTTATCATCATTGCCGTCAAATCATGGAATAGGTGATATGGGCCCATATAGTTTTGAATTTATTGACTTATTAAAAACAGGTGGGTTTCACATATGGCAAATATTACCTCTTAATCCCTTAGGATTTGGTAACTCTCCTTACCAGCCATACTCTTCATTTGCAGGGGATGAGATCTATATAAGCCTTGATGAATTATATAAAGAGGGTTTATTAACCAAAAGAGTACCCTGTTTTCAAAAAAACAGTAAATCGGTTGATTATGAAAAAGTAAGAAATTTTAAAGGAATTTATTTAAAAGAAGCTTTTCGTAATTTTACAGAGGATGAGGATTATAAGAATTTTATACAACAGGAATGGGTATATCTTTATGCTGTATTTCTTACACTAAAAAAGAACAATGATTTAAGGTGTTGGAACGAATGGGATAATGTACAAAAAGAATGGATAAAAACAAAGGCGTTTGATGTATCTGTTTATGAAGAAGAGATACGCTATGAAATGTTTGTTCAGTATATCTTCTATAAACAATGGATAAAAGTAAAGACATACGCCAATCAAAACGGAATTAGAATTATGGGTGACATTCCTTTCTATGTAGGAATTGATTCTTTAGATGTATGGGCAAATCAGAAATGTTTTTTACTTGGAGCAGATGGAAAACCTACATTTATTGCTGGAGTTCCGCCAGATTATTTTAGTGCTACCGGTCAAAGATGGGGAAATCCCATTTATAACTGGGATTATCTAAAAAAACAAGGTTATCAGTTCTGGTTAGATAGGATTGCTTATAGCAGTAAACTATTTGATATTATCCGTATTGATCATTTTCGTGCTTTTGATACTTATTGGAAAATACCGGCTACTTGCGAAACTGCAATAGAAGGTGAATGGTTAGAAGCACCTGGCTATGAAGTGTTTGACTTAATTGTTAAGAAGTTCCCAGACATTGAAATTGTTGCAGAAGATTTAGGAGATTTAAGGGAAGAAGTTCATGTGCTTAAAAACCATTACGGGTTAAAAGGAATGAAAATTGTTCAATTTACATTTGATCCAAAGGAAAATAATAATGATTTTGAAGATACTAAAAACATGGTTATATATACGGGAAGTCATGATAACCAAACCATAAGAGGTTGGTATTTATCACAGGATAAAAAGACTCAGAATGGCATTAGAAAACATCTAAAGAAATTAGGCTATGACGATAGAATTATTTCAAAACGTTTTGTAAGGTTGACTTTAGATAGTATTGCAGAAATGGCAATCCTGCCCTTACAGGATTTAATAAATATGGGGGATGAGGCTAGAATTAATACTCCTGGTACACTGGGTTCCCCTAACTGGGAATGGAAGTTGGACAGTTTTAAAAAATTTAAAAAGGAAATTGGTAATTTAAAAGAAATTATTACTATCAGCAAACGGTAATTTGGGCATAAGGAAGGAGCAAGAATGTTAGCAGCGGCATTACAAAAAAAATACAATAAGACGCTTACAGAATGCAGTAACGAAGAAATATATTTTGGCCTATTGGAAATGACAAAAGAAATGGCTGAAAAAAAATATAGGAAAGATACAAATAAAAAGATTTATTATATTTCAGCAGAATTTTTAATCGGTAAATTATTATCCAACAATCTGATAAATTTAGGGATATATGATGAAATTAAAGAAGAATTAAACAAAAGCGGAAAATCCATTGCAGAAATTGAGGATGTGGAACTAGAACCCTCTCTTGGAAATGGGGGACTTGGAAGGTTAGCAGCATGCTTTTTGGATTCTATTTCATCCCTTGGGCTTAATGGGGATGGTATTGGATTAAACTATCATTTTGGGTTATTCAGACAGGTATTTGAAGAAAATCTTCAGAAGGAAACTAAAAATCCATGGATTACTAAGGATAGTTGGCTTATAAAAAGAGATAAGTCTTATACGGTAAAATTCAAGGATTTTACCGTAAAATCAAAGCTTTATGATATAGCAGTTACAGGTTATGAGAACCGTACCAACTGGTTGCATTTGTTTGATATAGAAACAGTGGATGAATCTATAATAAAAGAAGGAATTTCCTTTGACAAAGCTGATATTGAAAAAAACCTGACTTTATTTTTATATCCAGATGACAGTGATGAAAAAGGTGAACTATTAAGAATTTATCAGCAGTATTTCATGGTAAGCAATGCTGCCCAGATGATTTTAGAAGAATGTATCCTTAAGGGAAGCAATCTCCATGATTTATACGACTACGCAGTCATTCAGATTAATGATACTCACCCGACTATGGTAATACCGGAATTAATACGCCTTCTTATGGAGCGGGGCATTGAAATGGATGAAGCCATTGATATTGTTTCTAAAACCTGTGCGTATACCAACCATACCATTTTATCGGAAGCTTTAGAAAAATGGCCTATTGAGTATTTGAAAAAAGTAGTGCCTCACTTACTTCCAATTATCGAAGTGCTAGATAATAAAGTAAGAAGAAAGTTTGACGATTCTACGGTAGCAATTATTGATAAGCAAGAAAGAGTGCATATGGCGCATATTGATATACACTATGGTTTTAGTGTAAATGGTGTTGCAGCACTTCATACGGATATTTTAAAGCAAAACGAGTTAAACAATTTTTATAAAATTTATCCTGAAAAATTTAATAATAAAACCAATGGAATAACTTTTCGCCGTTGGCTGCTACATTGCAATTATGAATTGGCAACATTTTTAACAGACTTAATTGGAAATGGATTTAAAAAGGATGCGGACCAATTAGAAAAACTACTAGACTATAAAGAGGATTCCAATGTTTTAAAGACTTTACTTGATATTAAACATAAAAATAAATTAGCACTAAAAGAGTATTTGCTTAAGAAGCAGGGTATTGAAATTGACGAAAACTCTATCTTTGATATTCAGATTAAACGTTTGCATGAATATAAGAGACAGCAAATGAATGCACTATACATCATTCATAAATATCTTGAAATTAAAAATGGAAAAATACCTGCAACACCCATTACTTTAATATTTGGAGCAAAGGCGGCTCCTGCTTATACTATTGCCAAAGACATTATTCATTTGATTTTATGTCTTCAGGAATTGATAAATAATGATAAAGAGGTAAATTCTTATCTTAAAGTAGTTATGGTAGAAAATTATAACGTGACACTAGCTGAAAAACTAATTCCAGCGTGTGATATATCAGAACAAATTTCTTTGGCTTCAAAGGAAGCTAGCGGTACTGGTAATATGAAATTTATGCTTAACGGTGCCATTACACTAGGTACCATGGATGGAGCTAATGTAGAGATTGCAGATTTGGTTGGTAATGATAACATTTACATCTTTGGTAAGTCCAGTGAAGAAGTAATTGCTCATTATGAAAACAGGGATTATATATCAAAGGACTACTATAATAAGGATGAAGAAATTCGTGAAATGGTTGATTTTATTGTAAGTGATTCTTTACTCAAAATTGGTAAAAAAGAGAATTTAGAACGTCTGCATAAGGAGTTAATTAATAAGGACTGGTTTATGACACTATTAGATATTAAAGAGTACATTCAGAAAAAAGAAGAAATAATTGCTGATTATGAGGATAGGGAAAAGTGGTCAAAAATGATGTTGATAAATATTGCAAAAGCGGGATTCTTTTCTTCTGACAGAACTATTTTAGAGTACAACCAGGATATATGGAATGTATAAGTATTAATTATTTTGAAGTAAAATGTAAAACATATGTTTATTACAACGTGTTTAAATAAAGTATGTTGTATGTAAAACATGTTTTGTAAAAACATATTGTTAAGGCATTTTATGATAAAGGCGGTTGCCTATAGTCATATTTAGTTATTAAAAAAATTTAAGGAGAGGTAAAAATCATGAAAAAGAAACTTATTGGTCTAATTATGGTTACCACATTAGTAGCATCTTTAGTTGCTTGTGGTAAAAAGGCAGAAAACCCAACAACAGATAACAACAAAACAGAAGGAACACAGGAAGTAACACAGGCTCCTGATTCAACAAAAGCAGAGGATGTTACATTAAAGATTTGGGCACCTGAAAATCAGATTAAGGACGGAACAATGGATTCTATGACAAAGTCCTTCCAAGAATTACATCCAGAATGGAACATTACTTTTACCGTTGAAACACAGGGCGAAGATACCGCAAAAGATGAAATTTTAAAGGATGTTGGAGCAGCAGGCGATGTATTTTTCTTTGCCAACGATCAATTGAATGAACTTGTAAATGCAGGTGCAATTGCAAGACTTGGTGGTGCTGCGGAAGAAATGGTTAAGTCAACTATGGCAGAATCTGTTGTTAATACAGTAAAAATAGATGACGCTATCTATGGAATTCCTTTTACACACAATACATTCTTTATGTACTATGATAAAACGCTTTTAGACGAAAATGATATTAAATCCATTGAAAGTATTATGGCAAAAGAAACTCCTGACAATGTATACAATTTCTATTTTGAATCAGCAGGGGGCTGGAAATTAGGTGCTTGGTATTATGGTGCTGGTTTAACAATCTATGGGGAAAGTCAGACAGATTTTGCAGCTGGTGCTAACTGGAACAATGAAACAGGTGTTGCTGTAACAAATTATTTAATTGACTTAATTAATAATCCAAAAACAGCCTTTGATGGTGAAATTTCTCTTTCTGAATTAGCAGCAGATCATAGAATCGGTGCGTGGTTTGATGGTTCCTGGAACTATAATTTATACAAAGAAGCATTAGGGGATGACTTAGGAGTAGCAGTAATTCCTACCTTTAACCCAGATGGAAATGACTATCAACTAAAAAGTTTTTATGGCTCTAAAGCAATCGGTGTAAATTCTCATGCAGCAAACCCTGCTGTAGCAGTAGCTTTTGCTACCTACCTTGGAAGTGAAGAAATGCAAATGCAACGTTTTAAAGAAACTGGTCAGGTTCCAACAAATCTAAAAGTCAGTGGATCAGAAGAAGTTCAAGCAGATGAAATAGCAAAAGTTATTGTAGAAGAAGCAAATGTAGCATCTGTAATGCAACCTACATCAGCAGAATTTAGTTCAAGATACTGGGCAAATGCAGGTGGTATTGCTACTGAAATTAGAAGTGGTGAATTAAATAAAAATAATGTACAGCAAAAATTAGATACTTTTGTTTCTACATTAAAGGTAGAATAAAATAGTATATGATGGGGAGGCTGCAAATGACTTGCAGCTCCCTTCTATCATAAGAAAGGGAGTTGGATTATGGCTGGCAAGAAGAGAAAGCGTTCTAATATAAATACTTCTTTACGTGATGTAGATTTTAGAACTGCTTTTATGCAAGGAAATGGAATTACTAAACTGTCTGCAGTAATATTTGGATTAGGTAATTTTCTTCATAAACAGATTATTCGTGGTTTAATTATGGTGTCTGTTGAAGTTGCTTATATTTATTACATGATAAGTTTTGGTTTAGATTCAATTAAAAACTTTATAACATTGGGAACCAAAGTACAAGAGGAGGTTTTTAATGAAACAAAGCAGATTTATGAGTATGTAACAGGGGATAATTCCATGTTGTGCTTGCTATATGGTGTTGTCGCCATATTTCTAATTCTTGGCTTTATTTTATTTTTAAGGACCTCTGTAAGGAGTGCGTATGCTAATCAGAAAAGGGCAGAGCTTGGAAAACCTATTCCAACTTTTAAAGATGATTTAAGTTCCTTATTAGAGCAAAATCTTCACAAGACCTTATTATTTGTTCCGGTTTTAGGAATATTGTGCTTTACTATAGTTCCCTTGGTTTTTATGGCTTTAATTGCATTTACAAGCTATGATAGAAATCATCAGCCACCAGGTAATTTATTTGACTGGGTAGGACTTGATAATTTTATAGCCATGTTTGCAAAAGGTAGTAAATTATCCAGTACTTTTTGGCCGGTACTTAGCTGGACCTTTATATGGGCAATCTTTGCTACATTTACCTGTTATATTTTAGGAATGTTGTTAGCTATGCTGATAAATCGCAAAGGTACTAGATTTAAAGCTTTTTGGAGATTTATCTTTGTGCTATCCATTGCAGTTCCACAATTTGTATCCTTACTTACCATGAGAACAATTTTTAATGCCAATGGCCCTGTTAATGTAATTCTACGAAATATAGGAGTAATCGGTGCTACGCAGTCCATTCCGTTTTTTACAGATCCTACGTTAGCTAAAATAACAATTATCTGTATTAATATTTGGATTGGCGTACCTTTTACCATGTTAACAACCACAGGTATTTTGCAAAACATACCAAAAGAATTATATGAGGCAGCAAAAGTAGATGGAGCGAATGCTTTTGTTACTTATTTTAAAATTACGTTACCTTATATGTTATTTGTTACTACACCAACTTTAATTACTGCTTTTGCAGGTAATATAAATAATTTTAATGTTATCTTCTTACTATCAGGAGGCGGTCCTGAAGCAATTGATTACTATTATGCAGGAAAAACAGATTTGTTAGTTACCTGGTTATATAAACTGACAATTACAAATAAAGATTACAACCTTGGTGCCGTTATCAGTATACTAGTATTTATAATAATGGCAACATTGACGTTACTAACCTTTCGTCATACAGGTTCTTATAAAGATGAGGAGGCATTCCAATAATGAAGAGACGAAAAACTTCTATGAAAAAAAGACAATTTATTACAAATACTATTGTTCATGTGTTTTTAGCCGTTCTTGGATTTATATGGGTTTTACCTATCTTCTTTGTAATATTAACTTCATTTCGTGAAGAAGCCGGACAATATAAAAGCTATATTTTCCCAAGAGCTTATACGTTAGATAATTACAAAAAGCTTTTTGACCAAGCAAGCAGTTTAACATATGGCAGATGGTTTATAAATACTTTAATCGTGGCTATATTTACCTGCATTCTCTCTGCGTTTTTTGTATTATGTGTAGCCTATGTTATGTCAAGATTAAGGTTTAAAATGCGTAAAAAATTCTTAAACATTGCCATGATTTTAGGAATGTTCCCTGGATTTATGTCCATGTATGCCATTTACTTTATTTTGAAAGGCTTTGGTATGCTAGAAGCGGGACCTTTAAAATTAGTAGCACTGGTCATGGTGTATTCGGGTGGTTCAGGGCTGGGTTTTCTTGTGGCAAAAGGTTTTTTTGATACCATACCCAAAACCATTGACGAAGCTGCATTTATTGATGGAGCAACGAAATGGGATGTATTTCGTAAAATCACAATACCTTTATCAAAGCCAATTATTGTTATTACTATTTTGAATTCTTTTATGGCACCTTGGGTAGATTACATTTTTGCAAAAGTTATTCTTGGTCAGGATAGAAAATACTATACCATTGCCATTGGTTTATGGACCATGTTAGAGAAAGAGTTTGTTGAATATTATTATACCCAGTTCTTTGCAGGCTGTGTATTAATATCCATTCCAATTGCAATTCTTTTCTTAATTATACAAAGATTCTACGTAGAAGGTGTATCAGGTGCGGTAAAGGGTTAAATCTTCTTATGGCCACTAGCACAGTAGAGGGGGATTTTAAATGCATAAAAGAATTAAGGCACTATTCACAGCAATTATCCTTATAGTTTTTACAATTCTGGGTTCTTACCAGCCGGCTTACCTTGTAAAGGCGGCGCAGGAGTTGACAATTAATGTCCATTATCATCGATCCGGCGAAGATTATGAGGGCTGGAATATCTGGTCCTGGCTTGATGGCAAAGAAGGTGCCGCCTATGAATTTACCGGAGAAGATAAATTTGGCAAGGTAGCAACCTATACACTGGCTGTTGAAGATGACATCACTCAGGTTGGATTTATTGTACGTCATTCTACCAGTACCAATGATTGGGATATGAAAGATGTGGAGAGTGACAGATTTATAGATATTAAAAAAGCAAAGAATGGCATAATTGACATTTATGTTGTTCAGGACGAGATAGAGTTTGGCTATACCCAGGAGGATATGAGTTTGGCACCCAAAATTAAGGAAGCAGCAATTGAAAATTCTACTACAATTGACTTTAAAGTATCCACTGCCTTTGACAGTACGGCAGCGGATATTAAATCAAAAATAACAGTAAAAGATGCTGATGGCAAGACCTATGCCATTGATAAGATTTCATCGGAAAAAGGAAAAGAAGCATTAGGGGCAAGGGTTACCATGTCCACTGAGCTGGATTTGTTAAAAAACTACACATTGGCATTTGAGGGGTATGGTGAAATGTCTATCTCTAATACTAAGGTATTCTCAACTGCTGAATTTGAAGAAGCCTTCACTTATGAAGGAAATGACCTTGGAGCAATCTGGTCTAAAGACAAGACGGCATTTCGTCTTTGGGCTCCAACCGCCTCAGATGTAGTACTTAATTTATATTCTGAGGGATCAGGAGATAATAATATTGAAAATATAGCAATGACCAAAGATGTAAAGGGGACTTGGGTTACTGAGAAACCAGGAGATTTAGACGGCGTTTACTATACCTATTCCGTTACTGTAGATGGTGTGACGAAAGAGGCAGTAGACCCTTATGCCAGAGCAGCAGGCGTAAATGGAAAGCGGGGAATGGTTATTGATTTAGATTCTACCGATCCAGATGGATTCTTACAGGATGAGAAACCAGCATTGGTTAGTCCCACGGATTCTATTATTTACGAATTGCATATAAGAGATTTTTCCATCGATAAAAGTTCAGGGATGCAGAACAAGGGAAAATATATAGCATTTACGGAAACTGGTACTAAGTCCTCCACTGGCGAAAAAACAGGTATGGATTATCTGGTTGACTTAGGTATTACTCATGTACACTTGCTTCCTTCTTTTGATTATGCCAGTGTGGATGAATCAAAACCGGAAGATAATCAATTTAACTGGGGATATGACCCGGAGAACTATAATGTACCAGAGGGTTCCTATTCCACAGATCCGGAGCATGGTGAAGTAAGAATTAATGAATATAAACAGATGGTTCAATCCTTACATAAAAACGGAATACGTGTAATTATGGATGTGGTTTATAATCATACTTCATCAAGTGTCGATTCTAACTTAAATAAAGTGGTTCCGAATTATTACTATAGAATGAATGAAGACGGTACCTTTTCAAATGCTTCTGCTTGTGGCAATGAAACTGCTTCCGAACGTGCCATGGTGCGTAAATACATTGTTGACTCCGTAGTATATTGGGCAAAGGAATATCATGTTGATGGTTTTCGCTTTGATTTAATGGGTATTCATGATATTCAAACTATGAACGAAGTTAGAAAAGCCTTGAATGAGGTGGATCCTACTATAGTGATATACGGAGAAGGCTGGACCGCAGGTGGTTCACCTTTACCTGATGAAGAGAAGGCATTAAAAGCCAACGTATCTTCTCTTGATGCTTATATAGGAGCCTTTAGTGATGATATCAGGGATGGTATTAAAGGTAGTGTTTTTGAAGATATGGACCAGGGCTTTGTGAATGGTAAAACAGGAATGGAAGAGACAATTAAATTTGGTGTAGTGGCTTCTACTGAAAACAGCCAGATTGATTATGATTTAGTTAACTATTCTGATACCTGGTGGGCGAAAGAACCAACCCAGACAATTAATTATGCATCTGCTCATGATAATAATACTCTTTGGGATAAACTAGCCATATCCAATGAAACTGATTCAGAGGAAGACCGGATTAAAATGAATCTTTTATCCGGTGCTATTGTACTGACATCCCAAGGTATTCCTTTCTTCCAGGCAGGTGAAGAATTCTTAAGAAGTAAACCTTCCGATGATGGTACTTCCTTTGTTGATAACAGTTACAACTCACCGGATTCTGTAAATAGTTTAAAGTGGGATACATTAACTAAGAATAAAGAAGTATTTAACTACTATAAGGGCCTCATTGCATTTAGAAAAGCCCATAGTGCTCTTCGAATGACAAAAACAGCAGATATTCAGGAGAATCTCAAATTTTTAGAAGGCCTGGAGCCTAATGTAGTTGGTTATACTATAGATAATTCCCCGAATGGCGAAACAGCAAAGTCATTATGTGTTATCTATAATGCCAATAAAGAAACTTCCGCCATTACAATACCAGAGGGAGATTGGAATGTTTATGTAAAAGGCCAGCAGGCCGGAATAGAAATTCTTGAGACCGTAAAGGGAGGAACTATTACGGTAGAGCCTATAACCACAATGGTATTGGTACAGGAGGATAAGAAAGCAGACACTCCTGCGGATAACGCTGATAATGGGCAGACACAGGAAGCAAATACTTCTAGGTCTAAAGATGGACAGAACAATAAAGTGATTGTGTTTGCAACAATCGGACTGACTGTAGCAGCGGTGATAGCGGCAGCATTCCTATTGATGAGAAAGAAGAAAATAAAATAAGTAGAAAGAAGTACTGTAAAGCTCTCATTTCAGTACTTCTTTTTATAAAAGGAAGTCATTAAAGCTGGAGGATTGGTATGAGGAAGAGAACTTTATTAATAAGCTGTCTTATGATTGTACTTTTGGCAGCAAGTGGGTGTAAAAAAACTGACATAAATAATTCCCCTGACTTAAGTCAGGAGGAAAGCCAAAAGGAAAAGAAGGATGAAATCACACCGGAAGTGGAAATGTCACAGGACGATACTAAGGCAGAGGTTGTTCCTTATGATTACGTACAGGATTTAAATATAATCGATGATAACTATCGCAATTTTTATGAAATATTCGTTTACTCTTTTTATGACAGCAACGGTGACGGCATTGGAGACATTAACGGTGTTATATCCAAATTAGACTATATTAATGATGGTAATGATGCAACAGATTCAGATCTGGGCTTTAACGGGATTTGGCTAATGCCTGTTATGCCCTCCACCACCTATCACAAATATGATGTAACGGACTATTACAATATTGATCCTCAGTATGGAACATTAGAGGATTTTAAAAAGTTGGTTTCAGAATGCCATAAACGAGGTATTCATTTAATTATTGACTTTGTTTTCAATCATACCTCCTCAAAACATCCCTGGTTTATAGAAGCTGTTTCTTATCTGGAAAGTTTAAAAGAGGGAGAGGAACCGGATTTAGAAACATGCCCTTATGTGGGATACTATCATTTTACGAAAGATTACAATGGCAGTAAGACATATTATAAGGCAGGAACCTCTGATTGGTACTATGAGGGTGTTTTTTGGGATCAGATGCCGGATTTGGCATTGGAAAATGAAAATGTCAGAAAAGAAATTGAGAATATGGCTAAATTCTGGATTGACCTTGGTGTGGATGGATTCCGTCTGGATGCGGCAAAAGAATATTATTCCGGTGAAAAAGAAAGAAATATTGAAGTTCTTAAGTGGTTTACAGACTATGTAAAAAGTGTGAAAGAGGATGCCTATATTGTTGCGGAAGTCTGGGAGGAAGAGGCGGCTATAGCAGCTTATTATGAAAGCGGAATCCCAAGTTTATTTAACTTCCCCCTTTCCCAGCATAATGGATTAATTACAAGCGCCGCCAGAAAATTAGGTGCTTCTTCCGGTAAAAGTTTTGCTAAAACTTTGCTTAGTTTATATGAGAAATATAGCAGGGGTAATCCTGCGTATATTGATGCTCCTTTTATTAGTAACCATGATACCACAAGAATATCTGCTCAATGTGTCAATGATGAAGATCAAATGAAAATGTCAGCAGGTATGTTATTGACTATGAATGGCAGCCCATATGTCTATTATGGAGAAGAGATTGGTATGAATAGCATGGGAACCAAAGATGAAAATAAACGTCTGCCTATGCAGTGGTCCGTTACAGATACCCAGGGAATTACTACTCCCCCGGATAATGCAGACACTGTAGAACAGAAGTTTCCTCCTGTAGATGAGCAAATGAAAGATCCTCTATCCCTTTATAACTATTATAAAAGGGCTGTGAGAATACGTAATGAGAATCCGGAGATTGCAAGAGGAGATATGAGTGTAATTGAAGAATTATGCACAAAAGATATCAGTGCAGTTAAAAAGGTGTATAAGGGCAGTGAAATTGTAATCCTTTATAATATTAATACAGAACCGGCCAACATTTCATTAAAAGAAGCGGGTCTTATAGATTTAAATATCAGGGGATACTTATCAGTGGATGGAAATGCAGTTACAATGTCAGAGGGCGTGGTATCAATGCCTAAGTATTCAATTGTTATATTGAAATAAATGAAAGTACAAGGGGAAACTCTGTGTTGTTGGCGGAAACAGGAGTAAAAAGGGAAAGCATGCCCCATCATTGAAAGGTTGAAAGAAAATAAATAATAGGATGAATGCCACGAAATGATTCTTTCAACCACAATTTAAGTGGCAGTATCAAATCTGTAGCAGATGCGATAGGCAATGGGTATAAGAAATGAAGTTTATATATGGAAAAAATGATTGGAAGACATTAGACAGAGGCCAGGAAAATTGTTATCTGATAACAAATGGATTAGGAGGTTATTCCTCTTTGACAATGATTGGTTCTAACAGCCGCAATGACCATGCACTGTTGATGGCTTGTACGGTAGCCCCCAATCATAGGTATCATTTAATTACAAGAATGGATGAAGTAATTGAATTGGATAAAGAAAAGTTTAGTTTATCCAGTCAGGAATATGTAAATCATGCTAAAAACCAACTGGGATATAGATATTTAAATCAATTTATGTTTGAATATTATCCCGTTTGGGTATATCAGGTAGAGGGAATTGAAATTAAGAAAACTGTCTTAATGGCTTATGGTGAAAATACAATTGGTATACGTTATGTGATTCATAATGACATGAACCGGGAAGTTAAATTAACAATCACACCGCAGCTTCAATTTATTCCAAAAGGTGATACTTTAAGTACAAATCAAATATTTGAACATAAAGATAATGCAGTAATCAGTAATGGAATTAAGTTAAATTATCTTACCAATGGCAAAGTTACCACTTCTAATACACAATATACAAAAGATTTATATTATGGCTACGATGCAAGAGACGGACGGGAAGCAATCGGTGTGACTGCATCCAATCATAATATTTCCGTAACCGTAACTGCTTATGAGGAAAAGGTATTAGATATTATATATAGTACAGATTCTATTGCTGCTACCATAGAGCAGATGATAGAGAATGAAAGTAATAGACTGACAGGTCTTGTAAAGCAGTCAGGAATAAAAAATGAAATAGGTAAGCAATTAGTTAAAAGCGCAGATCAATTTTTGGTTAACAGAGACTCCACCAAAGGAAAGACCCTTATGGCAGGATACCCATTCTTTGCTGATTGGGGAAGAGATACTATGATATCCATGGTAGGCTGCTGTATTTCTACAAAACGGTATGAGGAAGCGAAAAGTATATTCCGTACTTTTATGCAGTATTGTAAAAAAGGCTTAATGCCAAATATGTTTCCGGAAGGCGGCAATGACCCTTTGTATAACACAGTAGATGCCTCACTGCTTTTTATTGGTGCTGTATATGAGTATTATTTGGAAAGTAATGATCTGGCCTTTGTAGAGGAAGCATACGCCATTATGGAGGATATTATAAAATGGTATAAGCAAGGCACGGACTATCATATTAAAATGGATACAGACGGTCTAATTATGGCGGGAAGCGGATTGGAACAGGTAACCTGGATGGATGTACGGTTTGAAGATATTTTACCAACCCCAAGACATGGAAAACCTGTTGAAATCAATGCCTATTGGTATAATGACTTAAAAATCATGGGACTGTTTGCCAGACTATTAGACAAAGAAGACAGTCAGTATGAAGAACTTGCTGAGTTAGTAAGAGTTAGCTTTTCCGAAAAATTCTGGAATGAATCAGAGAATTGCTTAAAGGATTTAGTATCGGGAGAAGATGCGGATAATCAAATTCGTTGTAATCAAATATGGGCAGTATCCCAGCCTTTTTCCCTATTGGATAAAGAAAAGGAGAGATTGGTTGTTAGTAAGGTATATGAAACCTTATATACACCATATGGACTTCGCAGCTTAAGTAAGAATGACAAGGCTTTTAAGGCCATTTACGGAGGCTCACTCTTTAACCGTGATATGGCTTATCACCAGGGAACAGTATGGGCATTTCCTTTAGGTGCTTATTATTTGGCCTATCTTAAAGTAAATGATGAAAGACCGGAAGCTGTAAAAAGGGTAAAAGAACAGCTGGAAGCTTTAGAACCTTGTATGAGGGAAGGTTGTATCGGACAGATTGCGGAAATTTATGACGGAGAAAACCCCACGATTTCTCAGGGATGCTTTGCACAGGCCTGGAGTGTCAGTGAGTTATTAAGAGTTTTTGCTAAACTTGAGAAGCTGGAAGTTTAGCTTGTGTTATCCTTAACAAGGCTTTTGAGCTGCCAAGGTTAGGCAAAAAGTATGGTATGGAGTCTAAAATCCATTGTGTATTGAGCCCGTTGGGCATAGCTCCCATTGAGTCTATATCCCATTGGGATTAGGTAAAATTCGTATAAGTAGTATGACAAAACACAGAAAAGAAAGGCTAGAGGTGTATAAATGGTAAAAAAATGGTGGCATAGTTCGGTTGTATATCAGATATATCCAAGAAGTTTTAATGACAGCAACGGGGATGGAATAGGTGATCTGAAAGGCATTATTGAAAAATTGGATTACCTGAAAAATCTGGGAATTGATGTAATCTGGCTAAGTCCCGTTTTTAAGTCCCCAAATGATGATAATGGCTATGATATCAGCGATTATGAGGATATTATGGATGAGTTTGGTACTTTAGAAGATATGGAGCTTCTTTTAAAGGAAGCAAATAAAAGAGGTATAAAGATTCTTATGGACTTGGTTGCCAATCATACTTCAGATGAACACAAATGGTTTATTGAGTCAAGGAAATCCAAAGATAATCCATACAGAGACTATTATATATGGAGAGATCCGGTGGATGGTCATGAACCTAATGATTTAGGCTCTACTTTTTCCGGTAGTGCATGGGAATGGGATGAAACAACGGGACAATATTATTTGCATTTATTTAGTAAAAAGCAGCCGGACTTAAATTGGGAAAACCCTAAAGTGAGAGAAGAAATCTGGAAATGCATGAATTTTTGGATTGATAAAGGTATCGGGGGTTTTCGAATGGATGTCATTGAACTTATTGGTAAAATTCCAGATAAAAAGATTACCAGTAATGGTCCCATGCTTCATGAATACATTCGAGAAATGAATAAGAATACCTTTGGTGATAAGGATTTATTAACGGTAGGTGAATGCTGGGGTGCAACTCCTGAGATAGCTAAAATGTATTCAAATCCGGATGGCAGTGAATTAAGCATGGTATTTCAATTTGAGCATATTGGGCTGGATCAGATTCCAGGAAAAGAGAAATGGGATTTACAGCCACTAGACTTAATTTCTCTAAAACAGGTTTTTCATAAATGGCAAACCTGCTTTAATGAGGACGGATGGAACAGCTTATTTTGGAACAACCATGATTTACCAAGAATTGTATCACGATGGGGAAATGATAGGGAATACCGGATAGAAAGTGCTAAAATGCTGGCAACACTTTTGCATGGGCTTAAGGGAACACCTTATATCTATCAAGGTGAGGAATTAGGCATGACCAATATTAAGTTTAAGGACATCCATCAATATAAAGATATTGAAACACTTAATATGTATAAAGAACGATTAAAAAAGGGATATACCCATGAAGAAATTATGGAATCCATATATGCCAAGGGCAGAGATAATGCCAGAACTCCCATGCAATGGAGTGATGAGAAAAATGGGGGATTTACAACCGGCACTCCTTGGATAGAGGTAAATCCAAATTTTAATGAAATAAATGCAAAAGAACAGGTAAGCAATCCGGACTCCGTATATAATTATTATAAAAAATTAATAGAAATAAGAAAGAATAATGAAGTAATTGTATATGGGGACTTTGAGATGTTACTTCCTGAGGATAAAAATATATTCGCATATGTTAGATCATTAAAGGATTCTAAAATAATAGTGTTATGTAACTTCTATGCTGACGAAGTGGAATATAAACTGCCTAAGGAATACGAAGATAGGAAAGAGATTTTAATATCTAATTACGATTTTAGTTTGCCAGGCAGATTAAGACCTTATGAAGGGATTATGTATATAGCATAGTTATAAAAACAATGTTAAACTTCAATTTGTGCCTAGGTAGTCCTGGGCACTAATTTCATATTAAGGGTACTCGATTTGTGTTAAATTTAAATTCATAGGAATTGGAAGGATGAAGAACAATATGAAAAGAACCAGAACATTACGTCCATGGTGGGAAAGTGCAGCAGCATATCAAATATATCCAAGAAGTTTTAAAGATAGCAATGGGGATGGTGTGGGAGATTTACAAGGAATTATTAGCAAGTTACCATATCTTTCAGAATTGGGCATTGATTTAATATGGATATGTCCAATTTATACCTCTCCTAATGATGATAACGGTTATGATATTAGTGATTATCAAAACATCCAGAGAGAATATGGTACGATGGAGGATTTTGAGGAATTACTGCATAAAGCCCATGAGCGGGGAATACGAGTTATAATGGATTTGGTAATAAATCATACCTCTTCTAGTCACCCCTGGTTTATTGAATCTAGAAGTTCTATCCATAACTCGAAGAGGGACTGGTATATATGGAAAGACGGAAAAGATAATAAAGAGCCAAATAACTGGGAAAGTATTTTCGGAGGTTCTGCTTGGGAATATGATGAAAAAACCGGACAATATTTTTTACACGTATTTGGTAAGACCATGCCAGATATAAACTGGGAAAATACACAGGTAAAAAGAGCAATTTTTGATATGATTTGCTGGTGGCTTGATAAGGGAATTGATGGGTTTAGAGTGGATGCCATCAGTCATATTAAAAAACCGGATTTTAATGATATGCCAAATCCTAAGAATGAGCGTTATGTCTCTTCTTTTGATAAGCATATGAATCAACCTGGCATAATGGATTTATTAAGAGAATTAAAAGAGAATACCTTTTCAAAGTATGATATTTTTACAGTGGCAGAAGCCAATGGAGCCCGTATTGAAGAAATAGATGAATGGGTATCACAAGAAAAGGGAATATTTCATTCATTATTTCAATTCGATCATTTAAATTTATGGAATGTAGAATCAGAGGAAGGAAAAATATCCATTAAGAAGTTAAAGTCTGCTTTGACAAGATGGCAAAAGGCAGTATCGGCAGATGGAAATGTGGCTTTGGTAATGGAAAATCATGATTTAGTAAGAAGTGTAAGTCGCTTTGGTTCTCCTGATAAATATTGGAAGGAAAGTGCAAAATGCCTTGCCTTAATGTATTATATGCAAAAAGGAGTTCCTTTTATTTACCAAGGGCAGGAATTAGGAATGCTAAATGCGGATTACAATTCTCATTTAGATTTTAGAGATGCTCCAACCTTATTTGGTTATCAGGAACGCATAAATAAAGGTATGTCACCGGAAGAGTCTTTAGAAGTATTAAAAAAAAGTACCAGAGATAATTCTCGTACTCCAATGCAGTGGGATGATTCTCCCCACGGAGGATTTACTACTGGTACACCCTGGATAAAGGTGAATCAAAATTACCATTGGCTGAACGCGAAAGCACAAATAAAAGATGAGGATTCTATACTAAATTTTTATAAAAAGATAATTAAAATAAAAAAAGAGACAGTTGGACTCATATATGGCGATTATGAGCTATTAATGGAAGAAAGCGAAAATGTATATGCTTACACAAGAACGTATGAAGATAAAACTTATCTGATTGTTTGCAACATATCAGAAGAAAATAGTCAGTTGGAAGTAGATTTAGACATCACGAAAGCGGATATACTTATAAGTAATTATGCAGATATAAACAGTAATGAAAAGGTATTAAGGCCTTTTGAATGCAGACTATACAGTCTCTAAGCATATAATTATTAACAAGTATTTGCATTTAAAGGCGAAAAATCTCAATTAACAAGAGGTTATTCGCCCTTTGTATTGACTATTTTATAGAAAGAATTTATTTTATCATGAACATAAAGCACATTCATAATCTTGGCACTTTATAGGAGGACATCTAATTCTTTAGCTTGTTTTAACAGGAATTTATATCTTTTTTGAGCAGCATTTACTTCGTAGATGTAACAATCAATTAAGTCCGGATCAACAACATTTTCAAAATTAGAATATGCCGCTTCTAAAGCAATCTTTGTTCGTTTAATTTCATTGAGTAAAAGTTCGGCTTCTGGATTTTTCTTTTTTGAAAATAACTTCATATTTACTCCATTCCACTTATAATACTATAAGCTAATAATAGATTTATTATTGTTTATAGTATAGTCCAAGATTTACTAGAATATACTACAGTAGTTAGAAAAATATACCTAAAATTTTGGAGGACAATATGGAGAGTAAAATATTTATAATAATTATTATAATATGTTTAGTCCTTTTGGTAATTGGATTAATAAAAAAGAGAATGGATTTGCTGGTAAACTTCGGCCTTCGTGCATTTGCAGGTTTAGTAGGAATATACATAGTGAATATGCTCTTAGATGGACTGGGATTGTCCTTAGGGGTCGGTACTAACGGACTGACTGCATTGACAATTGGAAGTCTTGGGATACCGGGATTTTTACTGGTTTATGGGGTGGCGATTTATTATTATTTTGTTTAATGGGATGGAATGATGCATGATTAAATATAAGGATTGTATAGCAACATCTGTAAAGTAGTACAGGTTTACATAATTTATGAGGAACGGCTATCGATACCTGAGCTTAATAAAACACTGGTTATGGATAATATTGAAGTGGAAAGAATTTATGTTGATGAAGAAAGCCTGGAAGACTATTTTATTAGAGTGACAGGGGGAACCGGAATTGCTTAGATTATATCTTGATGAGTTAAAAAAGCTTAAGAGATAAAGAATCATAAAGATAATTTGTATTCTTGGTCTAGTTATGCCTATAGTATGGACCTCTATATGTATAAGGGACCAACTGCCATATAGAAGTTTAGTGGGCTTCAATATTTTATTTGGAAACTTCCTGATAGCACCTTGTCTATTTTCATTGATTTTACTATTACTTTTTCAGATTGAAGAGCAAAATGATACAATAAAAAATATTCTGGTAACCACAATTGATAAGGGGAAGATATATATAATAAAGTTAGTGACGGCCTTTATTTTAATAATTATATTTAATATTGTTACATGGCTGTATACGTTAATAGGGGGAATATTTTTAAATGATTCTTGCTATGTTGGTAAAACATTTATCGCTTTAATTGTAACAGCAATCGCCTCTATAAGTGCATCTTTGCCAGTATTATTAGTAATAGTGATTTTTAGAAAAAGATATTTGTTATCCATGATATTCGTTAATAGTTTTATTATTATTAATTTTTTATTATTATGGCAGGTGACAATGTGGCAATTACTTAATCTACATTTGCCATTTTTGATTGCATTAAGAATTACTTATCCATTACAAATTGTGAATTACGCACCTATTTTTCAAGAAGGCCTGACATGCTATATTATCCTACAAAAACTGGAGTAATTGTACTGGCAGGAACAGCTATAGTTTCAGTATTTTCCAGTATGTTGATATATATAAAACAGAAAATATAGAAGGTGAGATATGTTGCAAATTATTAGAAGCGAATTAAAAAAGTTAAAAAGATTAAAAATCCTTAGTATAGGAATTATAAGTATTGTATTATCTCATATTATATCTATCATTCAACTTAGGTAATTGCGAAACTCTCACCTAAATAGATGGTAGAGTTACCCAATCGTTAAGAATTAGTAAGTTTTCGAATTCCAGAGTTCATTTATGATTGCAATTTACGACAATAGAAAAACAGGAGTACT
>DUVG01000006.1 GCA_012841175.1 Clostridium sp. | reverse complement strand
AAGTCAGCTAAAGTAATTACTGTAACTAGTGGTAAGGGTGGAGTTGGAAAGACAAACATAACAATAAACCTTGCTATTGCTTTAAGCGAGATGGGCAAAAGAGTTACAATTATGGATGCAGATTTAGGTCTGGGAAATATTGACGTATTACTTGGTGTGGTGCCTAAATACACCTTAGTGGATGTTATATATAATAACAAAAATATTGTTGAAGTACTATCAGATGGACCTGGAAATATTAAATTTGTTGCTGGTGGTTCAGGTATTGAAGATTTAGCAAAGCTTGATAGCTACCA
Source organism: Clostridium sp. (assembly GCA_012841175.1). Taxonomy (GTDB): domain Bacteria; phylum Bacillota; class Clostridia; order Acetivibrionales; family Acetivibrionaceae; genus Herbivorax. The sequence goes on along the minus strand of DUVG01000006.1, from coordinate 4,487 downwards.
AATTCAAAAATTTCTAGCTAATATTGCACTTTTAGATAAAATATCAGACATAATACTTATTGATACCGGTGCAGGACTTTCTGATAATGTAATGAATTTTGTCATGGCGGCAGATGAAGTGCTTCTTGTTGCCACCCCAGAGCCTACTTCTATTACAGATGCTTATGCAATTATAAAGGCAGTATCTAAAAGAGACAGTAATAAAACTGTAAAATTGATTATAAATAGGGCAGAAAGTTCTACAGAGGCAAATAACATTACAAATAAATTTTCAATGGTGACTCAAAAATTTTTAGAAATAAAACTTGAGCCTTTAGGTTTTATACTTCAAGACAACATGGTGATAAAAGCCGTTAAAGCACAACAGCCTTTTTCCATAAGTTTTCCAAAAAGTATGGCAGCAAAGCAAATTAAAGATATATCCAAAAGACTTTTAGATATAAATGAAAATATTATTAGCGAAGGAAGAACTGGGATAAAAAGTTTTGTAAATAGATTTGTTAATATGTTAAGTGGCTAAATATATTCCTTACTGTTTTTTAACAAAGGAGTGAAGAAAATGAATTTTGATCAGCTGAAATTAGGTATGAAAGTAGAGATGGTGTTAAGTGATGAGGAAGAAAGCCCTAAATTTGTAAGCCAATTCGAGGGAACTTGCAGTGATGGAATTTATTATGTTTCAGCACCTATATATGAAGGAAAAATATATCCTATAGCCATAGGCACTAAATTAGATATGTACTTTGTTGAAAAGGAGAATTTTTATAAATTTAGAGCAAAAGTTTTAGATAGGAGCAGAAAAGCTGCTATTAGCCTTTTAAAAATAGAAGCATTAGATGAAATTAAAAAAATTCAAAGAAGAGGATTTTTTAGATTTGAATGTATGATTCCCATTAACTATAAAGTGGTGAAGTCTTCAAAAACAAATTTTAATAAAGATGAAGGTTTTAAAAAGACAATAACAAGAGATTTAAGTGGCGGAGGAACATGTATAAAGCTAACAGAAAAACTTAATGTTGGAGATATTATTGAATGTGAAATGCTTTTAAGTGATTTTGATAAAGTAAGCTTTTTAGGCAAAATAGTAAGGATTATTGAATGTGAAATTGATAAAGGAATATACAAATATGAAGCTGGAGTGTTGTTTCAAAAAATAGATGATAAATCCAGGGAAAAAGTAATAAGTTATATATTTCAAGAGCAGCGAAAACTTATTAAAAAGGGCTGATTTTTATGGAAGTTGTTGGAAGGATATTGAAAAGCAGCAAAGACACAGAAAAAGTTTTAGTAGATACAAATTTTAATGAAGACCAAGAAAAATTGAAATATATTGTTGTGATAGGAACTTCAACAGGTGGTCCTAAAGCACTGAAAAAAGTTATATCTTCAATACCTCCAAATGTTGAAGCAGCATTTTTAGTTGTACAGCATATGCCTCCAGGCTTTACAAAATCTTTGGCGGAAAGACTTAATTATGTAAGTAAAGTTAAGGTAAAAGAGGCGGAAGATAATGAAATTATTAAAAATGCCCATGTGTATATAGCACCAGGAGATTTTCATTTGCAGGTTAACAAAAGTTCTAACAATGTACTTAGAATAAAATTATCAAAAGAGCCACCAGTAAATGGGCATAGACCATCGGTGGATGTATTAATGAGATCAGTATCAGAAACCAAATTACAAAATATAGTAGGAGTTGTAATGACTGGAATGGGGCGAGATGGAAGTGAAGGAGTAAAAATACTTAAAGATGTAAATAAAGCGTATATTATTGCTCAAGATGAAAAAAGCTCTATAGTATTTGGAATGCCTAGAGAGGCAATATTAAAAGGTGTGGTAGATGTTGTGGCATCGCTTAACGAAATAGCAAACGAGATTATGAAAATTGTGGGGGTGCATAAGTAATGGATATGAGTCAATATTTAGAAATTTTCATTGATGAAAGTAAAGAACATTTACAGTTGCTTAACCAGTCATTGCTAAGTTTAGAACAAAACCCTCAGGATAGGGCTGTTTTGGATGAAATATTCAGAGTAGCTCATACGTTAAAAGGGATGTCTGGAACTATGGGGTTTAGCAAGATGGCAAAACTTACCCATGATATGGAAAATGTTTTACATGCCATTAGAAATGGTGAGATAAAAATTAATTCTGAATTACTTGATTTATTATTCAAATGCCTTGATGGTTTAGAGAATTATACAGAAAGCATAGTGAATACAGGAAGTGAAGGGGATAATAATTATGGTGAATTAATAAACAGTTTAAATATTGTATTAGATAAAAAGAAAGCTAGTGATGGACAAAAAAATATTTCTGTAAAAGATGAAAAAGAAAAAACACCTAGTGAATCAGAGTATAAAACTGCAAACTTCAAACTTGACCAGTTTGAACAAAATGCAGCAAATAAAGCCTTTGCTATGGGTATGAATGTTTTTGAAATTACAATTGTTTTAAATAAAAGCTGTCTTTTAAAATCAGCTCGTGCATTTATAATATTTCAAACTCTTGAAAAACATGGGGAAATTATAAAATCAGTGCCAAGAGTGGAAGATATTGAAGATGAAAAATTTGATTTTGAATTTACAGTTGTATGTGTAACAAAAGAAGAAGCTTCGGTTTTTACCAAAGAAATTAATCAAATAGCAGAAGTTAAAAAAGTTATTATTAAACCTATGGATTCTGAAAAGCTTAGCCAATTAGAGTTAGAAGAAAATGAAGATGAAGGTTTAACTGAAAGTGATAATTTTGAAAATGGCGAAAAAGACAATCAAGATGGTAAGGACGAAAGTAAGTTAAAAATGAGGAATCATAAAGCGAAAACAGGCAAAACTGTGAGAGTTGACATTGATAGGCTTGATGTTTTAATGAATCTTGTAAGTGAGCTTATCATTATAAAGACTCGTCTTGAAGGGATAGAGGATGTTGATACTTCTAAAAATTATGCTGAGGCTGTTGAATATTTAGAAAGAATAACAACAAGTCTTCATGATTCAGTAATGAAAGTAAGAATGGTGCCAGTTGATTTGGTTTTTAATAGATTTCCAAGAATGATTAGAGATGTTTCAAGGGAAATTGGAAAAGATATAGTGCTTACTATGACAGGAACAGAGACGGAACTTGACAGAACAGTTATAGATGAGATTGGAGAACCTTTAATACATCTTATAAGAAATTCTGCTGACCATGGAATAGAATCAAAAGAAACAAGAGAAAAAATTGGAAAACCTTCTAGTGGTCATATTAATTTAAAGGCATATCAAGTTGGGAATAATGTTGTAATTGAAGTAGAAGATGATGGTCAGGGAATTGATTTAGATAAGGTAAAGACAAAAGCAATTGAAAAGGGAATTTTGAAAAAAGATATGGCAAATAACTTGTCACAAAAAGACATTATTGAACTTTTGTTCAAGCCATCCTTTACCACTTCAGATAAAATAACAGATCTTTCAGGCAGAGGTGTAGGGCTTGATGTTGTGAAGACTAAAATAGAGCAGTTAGGTGGGGCAGTTGAAGTTGAAACTGAAAAAGGTGTTGGAAGTAAGTTTATTATAAGACTTCCCCTAACCCTAGCAATAATACAGGCTCTATTGGTGGTAATTGGAGATGAAAAATATGCTATACCATTAAACAGCACTAAGGAAATTATAAAAATTACTCCTGAGCAAATAAAAATGGTTCAAAATCAAGAAGTTATCCTGCTTAGAAATATGGTAGTTCCTATTGTGAGATTGAATAAAGTCTTAGAAGTACCTGGATATGAGGAAGATAAAAAGAATTTGACAGTTGTTATTGTAAAAAAAGGTGAAAAAACATCCGGTTTTTTAGTGGACTCTTTAATTGGCCAAAGAGAAGTGGTTATAAAGTCACTTGGAAAACTTCTATCAGGTATTAAGTATATTGCAGGGGCAACTATATTAGGAGATGGAAATGTAGCATTGATACTAGATGTGAATTCATTGGCAATTTAATGTTTGAAAAATTATGTTGCTATAGTGAGGGGGTTAAAATCAATGAGTGAAGATTTTTATATTCAAAACAAACAATTTGTTGTATTTAAGCTAGGAAATGAGGATTATGGAGTAGATATTCAAAGTGTTACTACAATTGAAAAAATGCTTTCTATTACAAGAGTGCCTAAAACTCCACATTATATAAAAGGGGTTATAAACTTAAGAGGAGATATAATTCCGGTAATAGATATAAAAGAAAAGCTTGGGCTTGGAGCTTTTGAAGAAACTGAAGAGACTAGAATAATAATCCTTCAATTAAAAGATATTTCCTTTGGTGTAATAGTTGATGAAGTTGATGAAGTTTTACAACTAAAAGAAGAAACTATTGAAAATGTATCAAATTTTACCAACGATCTTTCTTTAGATTATATATTAGGGGTAGGAAAGGTTAATGACAGAATAGTAAGTCTTCTAAATTTTAAAAAGTTAATAAATGTTGATGAATTTGGGAGTGAAAAAGATGAAACTTAATTT
>DUVG01000047.1 GCA_012841175.1 Clostridium sp. | reverse complement strand
TTTCAGCCTAAAAACAATAGCACAATTATACCTAACAATAAAAATTTAGAAAGATTCTTTGGGAAGCTTGATGGGAAATTGAAAAAGTTAGATAAAGGAACGGTAAAGTATTCAGAAACATTAAAAGATAATTCTGAAATAATAAGGGATAAGGTTCTACGGAATGTAATGATAAGAAGAACAAGAAAAGAAATAATGGAATACTATAAAGATGATTTAGAGAAACAAGGGCTTAAGTTTCCTAAACTAGGAAATCCTGAAAAGATTATATATAGTTTTGATGATGATATAGATCAAGTTTTCAATTATACAATAAGTAGTATTCAAAAGCTTACATATGCAAGATACAAACCACTTACATATTTAGAAGAGATACCAAAAGAAATAGCATCATTACTTGTATCTCAGAGAAATATGTCAGGATTTATGAAGTCTATTTTAATAAAAAGATTGGAAAGTAGTTTTGTAGCCTTTAAAAAGACCTTAGGTAGATTTATAAAATCATACAGTATGTTTTTGGAAATGTGTAAAGAAGGTGAAGTTTATATTAGTAAAAAAGTAGATGTATATGATCTTCTGGATAGCGGAGATGATGAAAAATTAATGAATCTAGTAGAAGAAGATATAGTACAGCATTTTTCAATAAAATCATTTAATAAAAATTTTATACCATCAATAGAATATGACTTAAACCTATTAAAGAATCTGGAATCCCAATGGAGTAAAATAGTTGAGGATCCAAAGAAAGACCAATTTTTAGAAGAGCTAAGGACAAACTCCAAGCTTAAATATAAAAAGATTATAATTTTTTCCGAATCAAGGGAAACAGTAGAATATATAGGTGATTATTTAGAGAGGGACTATCCTGGCAAAGTCTTAATATATAGTGGTCAAAGTTCTAGAACTATAAGACAAGAAATAGAAGCAAACTATAATCCTGATTATATTTACGAGAAAAAAGATGATATACGTTTCTTAGTTACTACTGATGTATTGGCTGAAGGTATAAACCTTCATAGGAGTAATGTAATAATTAACTACGATTTGCCTTGGAATCCTACTAAAATAATGCAAAGAGTAGGTCGTATCAATAGGGTAGGCACAGAGCATGATAAAATTCATGTGTTTAATTTTTTTCCAACTGCCCAGGCAAATGCTCATCTACCTTTGGAAGAAAATATAATATTAAAAATACAGGCTTTCCATGACACCTTAGGAGAAGATTTTAAATATTTGTCTGAGGAAGAAGAAGTTTCATCACATAAACTTTATACAATATTAAATAGCAAAGAGTCTTTTGAAGATAAGGCCAATGAGTTAGAATCGGAATTAAAGTACTTAAAAATTATTAGGGATATTAGAGACACTGATGAAGAGCTATTTGAAAAAATAAAGAAACTACCTAAGAAATCAAAGAGTGGTAGAATTTATAAAGATATTAATAAGGACAAAACTATTAGTTTTATTAAAAAAGGTAGTTTAAAAAAGTTTTTTATTGCAGATAGTGAAGATGCAGAGGAACTTTATTTTTTACAAGCTATTAAACACTTAGAATCCCAAGCAAGTGAGAAACGAATAAAAGTACCAAAAGATTATTTTGAACACCTAGAATTGAATAAACTCCAATTTGAAATAGCTCTTACAGAGGAAGAAGAAATAATAGTAGGTAAAGCATCTAAAAGTGGAAATGATTCTAAAGTAATAAAAAACTTGAAAGCCATTAGAAGAAACAAGACCTTTACAGATGGAGAGGAAGACTTAATAAAGCAAATGATAAGTACTTGGGAGGATGGTAATATACCTTCTAGCATTTCAAAAGAAGTATTAAAAGAAATT
>DUVG01000046.1 GCA_012841175.1 Clostridium sp. | reverse complement strand
TCAAATAGTTTTCCCATTGCATTACTGGAATCATATTTAAAAGTTGTACTTTGATATACTGGTAATTGTCTAGGTTCACCTTGACTTGGTTTCCAACCTTCATGAATACATTTTGTTTCAATTTTATTATTCATATTGTGCCTCCTTATTATTTTTGACTCTTTTTGCTTTTTTTTTTAAATACTACTATCAACTTATTGGCCTTTTCTAATATTTCAACGAAACATACTTTGTTCACATTATCACTACTTTAAAAAGTTATGTTTGTCTGTTATTTTAACATATAGATTACAGGAAATAAATATTAAAAGAAATAAAAATTAAATAGGATAAACAGACAGGGTTGACCTTAGCTATATCAAGGTTAACCCTATTATTACACAAAAAGTGCCCACAAACATATTAAGTTCATTAAATATCGACTCATTAATTTCTTAGTGCTTCTTTATTGGTAAGCACAACCATCCTTGTATTTACTATTTTTACAAATCGCAACAGCCTGCTGGGTAACTTTATGTAGCATCTTATAAAAAAGTTCTTTTTCATACTCTGTTATCCCTGATGTTACATCTTTAGTCCAACCTGAAATAATCTCTAGTGTTTTTGGAATCATTTCAATGGCTTTCTGAGTAGGAAAAACCAAAAAGGAACGGGCATCCTCTGGATTTACCGTCTTTGTCACAAAGTCATTCTTTATCAAAGGAATCAACACTTTTGCAACAGTACTTTTATCCATCCCTAGTTCTTCACATAAAGCAGCCTGTGTCATTCCTCCATTAATATAGAGAAGTTTTAGTAATCTTGACTGTGCATTGGAAAGTCCAATTTTCATGAGCCTCTCATTTAGTTCCATATTCATTTTTCGATACAACAAAGATATCATTTTTGGAAGTTCCATATTTACTATCCCTTCATATTTTACTAATTGCCCAGATTTTATGATTATTCGGTCAAGGAAATGGTTTAATCCCTTAAATTCTTTTAGTCCGCTAATTATTTTTCCAACAAATATAGCGGCAACAATTGTACCAATTCCCACTTGAATGAATTTTTGATATAAAACCCATGAGCCAATAGCTGCAATTACAGTCAATAAACTGTCAAAAACAATCTTGACTTTGCCATATTCCTTATTATACCTCACAGATATAACTTTTACCAATGCATCTTGAGGGAGCATAAGGAAATTAGCTTTAAGCATAGTAAATACACCCAAACCAAGAGTTACTATTCCCAAACCACAGTAAAGAATTTGTGCCCAGAATATCCCTTCAGGAAAGATAGTAACTATATTTGCCGTTAAATCAACAAATAAACCATATATAACGGTAACAGCTAACTGCATAAAATATGAAGGCTTAAATTCTCTTTTTAAAATAACAATTTGAGTTAAGAAAAACAAACCCAGTAAAATTGCCATTCCCATCCCTGTTGATATTTTGAAATATGGACTAAATACTGCAGGACACACCCCAACTGGAGTTGCACCAAGCCCCGCTTTTATAGAAAAACTTACACCTAGGGATGAAAGAAAAAGACCTATTAACATTACTCCAGCTTTTCTTGAAGTTATTTTTATTTTGTCATGAACTTTTGTTTTATTATTGAATTTTATGTCATAAATTTTTGTAATTTTCTATACCCCCTATCAAAATTTTCCTCTTGCTGCTTCTATAGCACCCTTTGCCCAATTGTATCAATATCCTCTGGGCACTCTACCCAATCAACTAGCATTAAAACCTTATTATTCTCTATTTTTACAATACCCTGTGAAACTGCTACATCCCTCATTTCTTCTCCAGGTAGCCGATAAAATAACTCCCCAGGGGTTGTAGCAATAATGAAATTGCTATGATTAGCCATGATGCCATATTTACCCTGTGAGGTGGGAACAATCAAAGACTCACAGGGACCTGTATAAAAAGGTTTGTCTGTAGCTAGGATATTTATATGAAAAGTATTCATAATTCTTTCTCCCATCCTATCTTCTCGGCTTTTTTTACCACATCATCAATTGTTCCCACATTGAAAAACGCAGCTTCCGGGTAATCATCCATTTCTCCATTTATAATTGCTTTAAAGCCTCTTATTGTTTCTTGTAGTGGTACATAGACACCAGAAACTCCTGTGAATTTTTCTGCCACATGAATTGGTTGTGACAAAAATCTTTGTATTCTTCTAGCATGAGTTACAACCTGTTTATCCTCATCCCCCAACTCGTCTATACCTAAAATTGCAATTATATCCTGTAGCTCGTTATATTTTTGAAGTATTTCCTGAACCCTCCTTGCAGTTTTATAATGTTCAGCCCCTACAATATCTGGTTCTAAGATACGAGAGGTTGATTCAAGGGGATCAACAGCAGGATAAATCCCCTGCTCTGCAACTTTCCTGCTTAATACCGTAGTGGCATCAAGATGTGCAAAAGTTGCAGCAGGTGCCGGATCCGTTAAATCATCAGCAGGTATATAGACTGCCTGAACTGAAGTAATAGATCCGCTTTCCGTGGAAGTAATACGTTCTTGCAGTTCACCCATTTCCTCTGCCAAAGTAGGCTGATATCCTACTGCTGAAGGCATATGACCCAACAAAGTAGAAACCTCGCTCCCTGCCTGCACAAAGCGGTAAATATTATCAATGAAGAAAAGCACATCTTTTTGCTTACAATCTCGGAAATACTCTGCCATGGTTAGTCCAGAAAGTCCCACTCGCATTCTAACACCTGGAGATTCATTCATTTGCCCAAATACCAGGGCAGTTTTCTCTGCAACTCCACTTTCCTGCATTTCTCTCCAAAGTTCATTTCCTTCACGGCTTCGCTCTCCTATACCGACAAAAATGGAATAGCCTCCATGCTTCATAGCAACGTTGTGAATAAGTTCTTGTATTAAAACTGTCTTACCAACACCAGCACCTCCAAACAGGCCAATTTTCCCACCCTTTGGGTAAGGTCCCAGAAGATCAATAACTTTAATTCCCGTCTCTAAAATTTCAGACGAGGGACGCAACCTTTCAAATGGAGGTGCTTTTCTATGAATTTCCCATCTTGTTTGGGTATCCAAAATAGGAGGGCCACCGTCAATTTCCTCTCCTAATACATTAAACATCCGCCCTAAAGTGCATTCACCTATCGGGACACGAATGCCACTCCCAGTCGCCTTTACCTTCATATTACGTGCAAGATTTTCACTTTCACTAAGCATAATACAACGGACTATATTTCTTCCCATGTGTTGTGCCACTTCCATAACACACACTTTACCATTTATAGTCACCTTAAGAGCTTCTCTTATTCTAGGTAAATGCCCATTCTCAAATTCCACATCTATAACCGAACCGAATATTTGTACAATTTTTCCTAAGTTCACCGCTATAACACCTCCTTTTTACCCTTTCTTTTCTGTGCTTTTGCACCAGATATCACTTCCATTACCTCTTGTGTAATAGCTGCCTGGCGCATTTGGTTATATTGAAGAGTAAGAGACTCAAGAATCTTTTCTGCATTTTTATTTGCCAAGTTCATCGCTGTCATGCGAGCACTTTGTTCACTGCAAAAACTACTAACCAGAGCACTATAGATAAAACCAGAAAACAAGTTTTTTACTACATTGTTTAAAACTTCCTCAATTGAAGGGTAAAATTCAAAAGTTGTAGACACTTCTTCCTCAATATTGTTCTTTGTAAAAGATATAAGCCGACTTGGACAAATGGGCAAAAGGCAGGTGGACATTACTTTTGTAGTCAGGCTATCTTCTAGGTCAGTATAAATCACAAAAATTTTGTCCAGCTCTCCTTTATTAAACAAGTCCAAAAGCATAGCACTAATATCTCTTGCTCTGTCCATTGTTGGATTTTGTGCCGTATATAAAAAATTTTTTACAACATTTGCTTGCTGGCGTAGAAAAAATCGTCTTCCATATTCTCCAACAACAAAGAGTTTTACGTCTGGATGCTCAGATATAAGCTTTTCCGTTTCTTTTATTATACTTTTGTTATATGAACCAGCTAATCCCTTGTCTGCAGTAATTACTAAAACACCATAAGTCTCATCAAAGACTTCTCTTCTGTCTGCGGGGTGAAAGTATCTACTTTCCATATCCTCCACTGTTTGAAATATATCTTTAACTTCACTGTGCAGTGCATCAAAATACGGTCTTGTAAGGTCTAATTGTTTTTTTACTCTTTTCATTTTGGCTGAAGCAATCATATACATGGCGTTTGTAATTTTCCTTGTGTCATGGATACTCCTAATCCGACTTTTAATTTCTTTAGCATTTTTCATTTATTCATCACCGCCATCATAAACCTCACTTGAATATTCTCGTGCAAATCTCTCAATTTCTTCTTTTATTTCCTCGTCTAATTTTCCAGTTTGAATTTTCCTGATTATATAAGGTGCCTGTTTTTCAATATAACTTAGGAACCCATCCTTAAACTCCCCAATTTTCTCGGGAGGAATATCCTGCATTACACGGTTTAGTGCTACCACTAAGATAATAATCTGCTCATACTGTTTCATCGGCTGGTGTTTTTCCTGTCGCAACACTTGCATAAGACTATGCCCGTAGTCTAGCTGCTGTCTTGTAACATCATCTAACTCACTGGCAAACTGCATAAATATCTCCATCTCCTGGTACTGTGCTAACTCTAAGCGGAGAGTTCCTACAGCCGATTTCATTGCTTCTATCTGAGCATCGCCTCCTACACGTGAAACGGATAGCCCAATGTTTACAGCCGGACGCTGACCGGAAAAAAACAAATCCCTTTCCAAAAATATTTGTCCGTCTGTAATAGAAATAACATTTGTTGGTATATAAGCTGAAACATCACCTGACTGGGTCTCCACTATGGGAAGTGCAGTCATGCTGCCTCCTCCTTTTTCGTCGGAAAGTTGTGCCGAACGCTCTAATAATCGAGAATGAAGATAAAAAACATCACCGGGATAAGCTTCTCGCCCTGGAGAACGCTCCAGCAAAAGACTTAAAGAACGGTATGAAGTAGCATGTTTGGTTAAATCATCATAAACAATCAGTACACGCTGACCTTTATTCATAAAGTATTCACCTAGGGTACAACCCGCATAGGGAGCAATATACTGAAGGGGTGCTGGAACACTCGCAGATGCATTAACCACAATTGAATATTCCATTGCACCATGTTGGCGAAGGATATCTACCGTCTGTACGACGGTGCTTGCCTTTTGACCAATCGCCACATAAATGCAAATTACATTTTTGCCCTTTTGATTGAGTATAGTATCTAGCGCAATTGTGGTCTTCCCCGTCTGCCGGTCACCTATAATAAGTTCACGCTGTCCATGGCCAATAGGAAATAAAGAATCAATTGCCAAAATCCCCGTTTCTAAGGGCTTACTAACAGGCTGGCGTTCAATAATACTAGGTGCTGGGGACTCAATTGGGAGATAACCATCCTCTTTAATTGTTCCCATCCCATCAATAGGGTTACCCAGAGCATCAATTACGCGCCCCTTAAATTCATCTCCCACTGGCATTCCTGCAGTTCTTCCAGTTCTTCTTACCTCATCGCCCTCAACCACGCTCTGGTCCTCATCAAATAGGATACAGTCAATTACATCCTGTTTCAGTTCCACAACCATTCCTCGGACACCGGAGGAAAAAATCACAATCTCACGATAAGTGACATTCCTAAGACCACTTATGGTAGCAATACCATCACTCACCGACAATACCGTTCCCACTTCCTGCTCTAATGCTTTGGGTACCCAATTATTTATTGTTTCTCTCATTAAAGGAATAATATCGCCACTTCCAACTGAAAGTTGGGTTATTTCCTCTTTAAGCTGCTGTAATCTTCCTTCTAAGCTCCAGTCATACACAGCATCTAATTCCCAATTGCCAGAAAGGCTGTCATCAACTGTTTTTCCAACTTCCAGACGAAAACCATTTGATAACTCCTTATCTTCTTTCCACGTTAGTATAACATCACTATTATATTTTTTCTTTAAAAAACTAATCAGTTGTTGTCTTTGCGTATTACTTGGAATCTCGGCGCTGTATAAAATCGCCTCCACCCTTATATCTTTGTTATCTATCTCAATTTCACTCCTTTTTTACAACATCTAAAAATTGGTCAAGTGCCTCTGACGATGACTGTGTAAGTAATTTTTCTGTAGCGGAGATTGCTATATGAGTTATCTCTTGCTGTGCATCTTCTAAAATTTTTATACGTTCTTGCTGTGCAGACTCTTTAGCATCTGAAAGTAGTTTTCTAGCCTGTTCTTTAGCATTTTTTAATAATTTGTCAGCTGCTTCCTTTGCTTCCTTAGCAGCATGTGCCTTTCTTCCTTCTATCTCTTTTTCCATATCTCCTAAACGTTCCTCATAGGATATTTTCAAATCTTCGGCTTGTGTTAATTTCTCTAGTGCTTCGTTATCCAACTTGTTATAATACCCCGTTCTTTCTTCCATAAAGTTTTTAATGGGGTTATACAGCAACAAATACAATCCAAAAGTTAATATTGAAAAGTTTAGCAGGTGTAAAAGTATTTGCTGCCAGTCTATGTTCAAAGGGATATTCATTTTATGTCACCCCCTACAATACAAATATAATCATGATAGCAACAACTAAAGCATAAATAACAGCCGTTTCTATAAATACAAGCCCTAAAAGCAAACTAGTTCTAATGCTATCTTTTGCCTCAGGCTGACGGGCAATACTTTCTGATGATTTTCCAATTGCAATCCCCATAGCAATGGCAGCCGCCGCAGCACCAAGACCTATAGTAACAGCTGCAGAAATTGCTTTAGCACTTGTAGAATCCATTACTTGCTTGGCTACACCTTCTCCTTCAGCAGGAGCAGCATATGCAAAAGTAGAAGCCGAAATAATAAATAACGCCAAAAAACAGAATAAAACTATTGTTAAAAAATTTGATTTTTTAATTGTTATAACCCCCTAACAGCAGGCTCGTGCCTGTATATTTCTTTTTTTTGTGGTTTAGATACCTCTCCATAAGAAGACGCCGTAAGCATAACTAAAACATATGTTTGAATTACAGCATGCAGTAAAGTAAATAATATGCCTACCACAACTGGTAAAACAAAACTAAGCCTTAAATAATAGTAAATTAGTTCAGTTACCAACACGCCACTGAGCATTGACCCAAATAGTCGAAAGCTCATAGATAGAGGCATGGAGAAGTCCTTCAATGCAGTTACCAACCCTCTAAGACCATTTGCCAATATGCCTCTAGACAACACCACAAGATATGATAGGCAGCCTAATGCAATTGCTCCATTTATATCTGACAGAGGTGCTGGAAGAGTAATAGAGTGTCCTGTTGTAGTAACACCTTGAAAACCAAACAGTTCAAATAGGGTTCCAAAAAATATATACATACCAGCACCAAAAATATAGGCTCCCAAAAACCTATTATCATGCGGACTGTTTGTTTTGGCAAATCTATCAAATAAACCAACCATCTCTTCCAACAGCAATTGAAACTTACCTGGGATATATTTAAATTTAGGGATGACAAGCAGCCGGATAAGTAATGCTGCAGTCAACATAGTTATGGTAACAACAACTGCTGAAATAAGTCCTGGATTAACGTCTATTATTCCAAAAACACTTATCTTGTTTACATCGTGAAGTACGGCATCTCGCATCATTTCTTTAACTGTTTCATGCTTTTCAGCTTGGTTGTTTGTAAATAAAACTCCTACAAACAAGGCTAATATAATACATAGCCATCCAATAATAACTTTTATCTTTTTGTTTTTAATCTGAAGTACCCCCTTTCTCTTCAAAGCTTCCTTTTATCCCATGATAAATTAAAGAACCAAGTGATAATCCCCATAATCCCACCTTTCATTTAGTTGGTTTGCCAACTAAATGGGTATATTATTGGTTGGTTTACCAATAATATAGGCATATTGTTTGGTTGGTTTACCAACTATATGGACATAAAAATAGACAACTCATCAGAACATTTCTAGCACCGACTTGTTGACACAAGAACATTATACATATAAACATTTCTTTTGTCAAACTCATGCTGTTAAAAAATGTAACTAATTTTTAAGTTAACTACATTTCTTCTTTTGCTTTTAATTTTTATAGTTATATTGTTTAAGAATTGGATTGTTTCCACTAAAAAAGCAGACTTTCATAGCCTGCTTTTTTATCGTGAAAAAACATTAGCTGGAATATTGCTCCCACAATAAATACATGTTGAGGACCCCTTTTTCATCTTCTTGCCACATTTAGGACATGCTATAGGGGGTTCTGGC
>DUVG01000045.1 GCA_012841175.1 Clostridium sp. | reverse complement strand
TATTTAATTTATATAGTATAAGTTGTAAAATAAAAGTTCAAAAATAGTTCAAAAATATTTTTTTTTTGTTATAATAAGTATCAGATGTTTTTACAATGAGAAGAGAAAGGGAAAATGTTGTGAGCAAAATAGAAACACTATTTTCTAACCTAGTAGACTTGTTTTTAGGAAATACTAAAACAAAGAAAAAATTTTTAGATACAAATACAGCATCAGTAGACCTATATTATTATTATGACGATATAAATCTACAACCATTAGGTTATAAACTAAAATCTATGGTAAATAAATTATTTGCAATTATTGTCTTAATTTATTTGTTTATTGTTTTTCTTCAGGCTTCTGGTCGTTTAGGAATAGAATACAGAGGACTTTTGGCAATATTGGAAGTAGGTATTTCTATTTTTATTTCATATCGATTCACTTATTTAGGAATGTCTATAGCTTTGGTTACAAACGGTCTTGCAGCTATACATTTGTTTAGATCTTCTATGCTGTTATCTGCAGAAATTTTAAGAAAAATAGATATAATTCCAGAAGATATGATGTATGGGGCTACATTTGCTCCACCACTTTTAATAAATCTTGGATTTATGAGGATATCCTTTATAGTTGTATCCATTCTAGTTGCATATATATCCTCTCAGAATAGTAAACAAATATATAAGTTAGAGAGAATAGCTATTATAGATAGTCTTACAGGCCTTTATAACCACAGATATTTTCATACATTAATTGAAGAAAAAATAGAATATGCAGACAATAGAAATAGTTCATTAGGAATGATAATGCTTGATATTGATAATTTTAAAAATTACAACAATAACTATGGTCGAAATGAAGGTGATAAACTTTTAACACAAACTGCATATGTGTTATTTAGAGAAACAAAAAAATGTGACGCTGTATCTAGATATGGGGGAGACGAATTTGCAATATTAATTTCTGAAACCAACACAAATGATATTTTGTGGGTTATTGAGCGCATAAAAAAATCTTATAAAGAAATGATAGAAAAAAAAGATCTCCCTGAAGATATGACTCTTTCTATAGGATACTCAATATATCCTAATTTTGCAAAAAACAAAGATGATTTAATTATGCAAACTAATAGTGCTCTTTATCAAGCAAAAAATAAAGGTAAAAATAATGTACAATTATATAGAGACATTTTTGAAGAAATCAAAGCTTTTTTTGATTCAGATGAAAATCAATTATTTGGAGGTGTTAGGGTTCTTTTGAGTACAGTTTCTGCTAAGGACAGGTACACCTTTAAACATTCTGAACGAGTTATGGAGTATTGTGAAAAAATAGGAAAAGTCCTTGGCCTTAATAAAAATAGATTACGCGAATTAAAAATAGCGGCTTTACTCCATGATATTGGTAAAGTAGAAATACCTGAGGAAGTATTAAATAAGTCTACACCTTTGAGCAGCTCTGAGCTTCTTCTTATGCGTAATCATCCAAGCTATAGCGTTGATATTTTAGAACCTTTATCAGATATGGAATCACTGATACATGCCATAAAGTTCCACCACGAAAGATATGATGGTAAGGGCTATCCATCTGGAATTAGAGGAAATAATATCCCTCTTGAAGCTAGAATTCTTTGCGTTGCTGATGCATATGATGCTATGTTGTCAGATCGCCCGTATAGGAGAGGGATGGAGAAAGAGGAAGCTTTAGAAGAATTAAGAGATAACTCTGGTACTCAGTTTGATCCTCTTGTTGTAGACACTCTTTTAAACATTTTAAATAAAAGAAATTAATAACCTAAAAAACATTGCATAAGTGTTTAAAATCATGTAAAATGTAATTAGACTGTTTTTTTCAATTCTTATGTTTAGTTTTTTCTTTTTTTAGCGGGGAGCATTTTAAATACCGACATGGCAAGTATATTATACTGCTTAAGGAGGATTTTTGTATGCGAAAAAGGCTTACCCAAATAAGCATGGATTACAAAATTCTTGTATTAGACGATGAAGAAGGAATAATTAATTCAATAAAGGTAATGCTCAACCGAAATGGCTATTACTGTGTGGGTGTTACAAATCCTCTAGAAGCTATTGAAGTTCTTAAAAATCAAACCTTTGATATGCTTATACTGGATTATATTATGACTCCAATAAATGGGGACCAAGTTGTATCAAAACTAAGGCAATTTAACAAAGATATTTATATATTAATGCTTACAGGGCATAAAGATCTGGCTCCTCCCCTTGATACAATTAAAGCCCTTGATATTCAAGGATATTGTGAAAAAAGTAACCGCTTTGATCAATTAATGCTTTTAATTGAATCTGGAATAAAATCAATATCACAAATGAGAACAATTAGGCAATTTAAAGATGGTTTAAATAAAATACTTCAAACTGTGCCTAAAATATACCAGCTACAGCCTATCAGCACCATTATGGAAGAAATTTTAAAAGGTCTAATGCCTTTGGTAAATAGTGATAGTGCCTTTATTTTAATTGATGATTTTAACAATACCAGAGAAAAAAAAGTAATATTCAAAGGTGTGGGAAGATATGATATTCCTACCCAAGATTTAGTTAATAAGCTAAGTCCTTATTTAATGGAACAAATAGGCAAGAGTAGGGGAATCAATGAGGTTTTAACATTAGGGTCTGGCATTATTTTTCCTCTATACAATGAATACAACACTTCTATGGGTGTTATATATATTGAAAGCAAAAATTTTAAAGAGGGAAAAGCATTAATTGAAATATATGCAAGACAAGCTGCATCATCAATAAATAATGCTTTTTTACACTCACTTATAAATATGAAAAAAGAGGAATTGGACAAAACCTACAAGGAATTGAAAAAAAGATACCTAGATACAATT
>DUVG01000044.1 GCA_012841175.1 Clostridium sp. | reverse complement strand
AGAAACTAGAGTGAAAAACTGGGCTTGTCCAGATAATAAAAACACAATATGCGGATGTGGCGGAACTGGCAGACGCGCTAGACTTAGGATCTAGTGGGCAACCGTGGGGGTTCAAGTCCCTTCATCCGCATTACTCAAAGCATTGATTTTACTACAAAGTCAGTGCTTTTTTCTTTTCTAAAATCACGTTAAATCTTTCAAGACACGTGCTAGATTCTAGGGATATATTATACCTAATAGTACACGTATAAATGAAAGGAAAAAGGTGATTATCATGCAAAAAATTTCTATGTTAGGTAATGCAAATTTTACTGTAAATGAAATGTTTGAAATTTACATCAAGAAGTGCATTATCAAAAACCTATCAGACCAAACCATCAAAGGTTATAAGGTAAATTATAATGTTTTTGAACGGTTTATCGGTGACACAACTCTTATTAATACCATTAACAGTAATACAATTGATAATTTTATTCTCTATCTAAGGGAAAACAACAAGTGTAATAACATTACTATCAATTCTTATTTACGTTCCATTCGTGCTTTTTTGTACTTTTGTATGGAAGGTGGATACCTTGACAGATTTACTATTCATATTCCAAAGGTAGATAAGAAAATAAAGCCAACTTACACAGATACAGAATTAAGATTACTACTAAAGAAACCAGACCTAAAGAATTGTGATTTTAAAGAATATCAGATGTGGGTGTTTTCTAATTATCTTCTTGCTACTGGTAATAGAATATCGTCAGTATTAAACATTAAGATAAAGGATTTAGATTTTAATAACTGCCTTATTCATGTAAATAAGATGAAGAATAGAAGGTCACAAATTATACCTATGTCACGAACTCTATCCAATATACTACAGGAATATTTAATCATTCGTAAAGGTAAACCAGATGATTATGTATTTTGCACCGTAACAGGCGAAAAAGCAAGTATAAGAAGTTATCAAGATGCACTTGCTTATTATAATCATTCAAGGGGAGTAGTAAAAACTTCTGCTCATCTTTACAGGCATACCTTTGCAAAGAATTGGATTTTAAACGGTGGAGATATATTTAGATTACAAAAGATGTTAGGACATTCAGATTTAACAGTAGTAAAGGAATATGTAAATATGTTTTCCAATGAATTATCTATTGACTTTGACAAATTCAATCCACTAGATAATCTAGGAATAAATCAACAAAAGAAGCATATAAAGATAAGGGGTGGACAAGTATGAAGCGAAAACACTTTCTAACACAAAAACAGATAAAGCATATAGTAAAACATTATGGTGGCTTTTACAAGTATAGGTATAATCCTAATGTGGTAAATGAATATGATAAGTTGTATCTATGTCAGAAATCAAATAAATATTTATGGTTATGTATTAGTAATTATCAAGATGGTTTAGTGGTGGTCACTTTGACCAACAGTACAGGAGTTATTATCAAAAGAGATTATTGGGATATGCTTCAAGATAATTATTTATATAATGAAAATAACAACAAAAAAGGAGAGATTTGATTATGATTAAATTATTAGAAGGTATTACAATACAGGAGAAGTTAGAACAGTTAGCAGAGGAATTAGAAATCTGTAAAATGAATTATGGAGTTGAGAATTTTCTTATAACAGAGAAGGATGGAAAAACTGGAATTAAAAAATACTTACTTTATGGTATAGACTTAGAAATTACAAACGGTATGGTCTTATTTAGGGATTTACTAGGGATAATAGAGTCTATGGATATATGTATGGCACGTTTATTCTTATTGGATAGCATTACAACAATAACACAAGCAGAAGATGGGATTGACAATATGATTAGTTATAAGATTAAACTTGGAGATAAAGACTATATTAAAATTGATCCAGTATTTTAGTTAATGGGTAGTACCAAGTTGGTAACCCATAATGTAATATTTTATATAATTAAATAGATTTGATACAAGCCACTTTATTTACTTAGGTATTTAAGGTGGCTTTTTTAGATTGTGGTAAAGAGGTTGATGTGGATGCTAAAGATAATAAAACATGTAGGTGTGATATACATCAAAAAGAATATAGCTTAGAATTAAATAGGAAGAGACAAAAGGCTTGGTATGATAGGCAAAAACAAAAATCCTAACGGTAGCAATTTTAAAGTTAAAATCACTACAACTCTTATCAAAGCCAGTAAAATCAAGGGTTATAGACATTGGATAAAAAACTCGGAATTTTGTATATGATATATATATACAACAAAAACAAAGAGAAAAAGCTAAAATGTCCACAGACCAATTTTAAAGTTAAAATCGCTACAAGTCTTATCAAAGCCAGTAAAATCAAGGGTTGTAGGCATCAGTTGAAAAACTCGGAATTTCGTATATGATACATAAAGGGGAAGGAGTAATATGAATACAGTAAAAAAACAATTTAGTGATGCCCTTAAACGTGAGGGAAAAACCGTCACAACTTATTATAAAAATGAAACTATTAAATGTTTATTTAGAATTAACAAAGATTATAATAACACAGATAATCATGTAACAATATTCTATGATATAGACAGTCCTATTAAACAAGGTCAATT
>DUVG01000043.1 GCA_012841175.1 Clostridium sp. | reverse complement strand
ATGTTTTGCGAAAATGGGCATATTGATGAGTTTCCTTATAGAGAATATTTGCATGGAGGGAAGACTCAATGTGAAGGGAAGATAAGGTTAAGGTCAGCAAGTTATACCTCATCATTAAGCTCCTTGATTTTATCTTGTGATAATGAAAGTTGTAAAGCTAGAAAAACAATGGGGGATGCCTTACTAAAGGCAACATTTTCAGATTATTCTTGTAAGGGTAGGCATGCACATAGGCCTTCTAATCCAAATGACAAATGTTCAGCTGACCTTATTCCTAGCTTAAGAGGTGCCACAAATGTATATTTCTCAATTGTAAGATCTGCCTTAGAAATACCACCTTGGTCTGATAAATTATTTCAGTTAGTTGAAGAGAAAAAAGTAGAAGTAGATAACTATATTGAAGACAAGAAAATTGAAGCAGAATTAGATAATGAAGATTTTGATTATGAAAAGGCAAGGGAAAAAGGTTTAAAGGTTGTATTTAGGAAGTTAAATCGAGAACTGATGACTTTTGAGAAGTTTGTCGAGATATATCAAAAAATTGCCGAGGGTGCTTCTGAATATAGCGAAATAAAAGAATCTGAATATAATTCTATTCTTAATCATAAAACAGTATCAAAAAATTATTCCAGTTTTTTAGCTAGTGAAGAAGAACTTCCTGACTTTTTAAAAATATATTTTACTAGATTAATTAGAATTGAAAAGGTTAGGGAAATTATGGCTTTAAAGGGCTTTACTAGAGCTAGTTTTCCAGATCCTGATAACGATAATTTTGCAAGTGTTGTTAATTTAGCGGGTAAAGATACAGGTTGGCTACCAGCAGTTAGAACTAGTGGTGAGGGTATATTTGTAGAATTGAATAGGGAAGAAATTAAAAATTGGCTATTAACTTTTGACTCCAAAGCTATATCAGAAATTTATGATAATGAATATAGGAAGCACGTTGAAAGTAAGGGATGGGAGTATAGGCAAAATCGTGATTTGGTATATGTATTACTCCATAGTTTATCACATGCTTTAATAAGAGAGTTATCTTTAAGAAGTGGATACTCTACAACAGAGTTACAGGAAAGGATATACTATAGCGAAAATATGTGTGGTCTATTGATATATACAGCAAGTGGTGATTCAGAAGGGACTTTAGGTGGCTTAGAAGAAATGGGTAAAATAAATAATTTCCAAGATATTTTGATTAATGCACTTAAAAATGCCTTAATATGTTCAGCAGATCCTGGATGTTTGAAAACCTACCCAGGTAATGAAAATTTAAATGGAGCGGCTTGTCATGCATGTTTAATGATTCCTGAAACAGCCTGTGAAAATGGAAATAGGCTTTTGGATAGGCGTACAATAGTACCTACTCAGGAAAAAAACTTTAGGGGTTATTTTGAAAAGTTGGTGACGGAAGTATGTGGGATAAATCTATAAGACTAGATGTTTTTGAAGAACTTCTTTTTACCTATAGATATTTTATCGAAGATCTTCTATTTAAAGGAGAAGTTTCAACTAATATTCTTGATTCTAGAAGCACAATTTTTCAAGAATTAAACAAACTATTTCCCAGCTCATCATCAGAAGAAAAGTTAAATTTTTTATACTTAATGGCTAAGGCTTATAGCCGTTCAAATTCGGAAAAGATGCAATTAATATGGTCGGGACCAAGTATATCTGGGTTACCAGGTAGGGATACAGAAATTGTTTTTGAAGAGTATATTTCAAGTGCCCAAGAGAGTATTATTCTTT
>DUVG01000042.1 GCA_012841175.1 Clostridium sp. | reverse complement strand
AGAAATTTTAAACTTTACAGCTCCTAAACAATACAAAAATATGTTATTTACATCTTCTGAGCTTATTTTAAATGAAGAATATGATGTTTATGTTGATGAAGAACACATCCTTTCTTTTGAAACTACATCTATGGTAATTGATGCTAGTGGAACACTTGAGTAGAATAATAATCAAAGAGGCTAAAAAATAAAAAACAAGCATCTTGGTAATTGAGGCCAAGATGCTTGTTTTTTTAAGATATCTATTATTGATTTTTTAAAATATTTTTTATGGAATGTAATCTTGAAAAATCTTCTCTGTCCTTTTCTTCTAAATATTTTTCCATAAAACTTACTAAGTTTTCATACCGTGGAATTATTATTGTCTTAAGGGCATTTGCACGTTTTTGGGTTTTTTTAATATGATCTGCAAGTCTATAAATTGAGTTTTCAACTTCAGCAAGTTCTAGACACAGTTTTTTAGTTTTATTAAATTTGTCATAAGCAAGATCCAATGAAAAATTAGTTCTAAAAGAACTATAATTTGCTTCAAGGTTTGAGTCTTTTTCTTTTACAATGGGAAGTTCAACTCCCATAATACTCCTATACTTAACACTTACATTATCATCCTCTGTTACACCATATCCTACTTGTGCAACCGTACTAATTCCAGAAGATATATTGGCTCTTTGAAGTGCTTTATAAGCTTCACTAAAATGTTCATTTAATTCTCTTCTAATTTTTTCAACACGTTTTACCAAAGAAAATATTTCCATTAAAAGTATGTTTCTTTTTTTATCTAAAAGTTCATATCCTCCTTTAGAAAGCTTTAAGCTAGCACGTGCATTTATAAGATTTCCCTTTGAAGGAAAAGTTGAAACATCCATTTTAAAACTCTCCTTTTACTTTCTTGGAACATAATATTTATCAAGGATTTTTGAATCAACCCTATCCAATTCTTCTTTAGGAAGTATACCTAATATATCCCAGCCCTTATTAAGTGTTTGTTCCATGGTTCTGTCTTCGTCAATGCTCTGGGAGACAAATTCTTTTTCAAAGGTCCTTCCAAATTCCATGTACAGTTTATCTATTGGGCTTAACTCATCCTCACCTATAACAGATGCCAAAGAACGCACTTCTTGTACTTTTGAGTAGCAAGCAAAAAGTTGTCTTGCACAGGCACCGTGGTCTTCACGAGTTATTCCCTTTCCAGTTCCATCTTTTACAAGTCTTGAAAGAGAGGGAAGAATATTTATAGGTGGATATATGCCCTTAAGATAGAGATTTCTGTCAAGAACAATTTGGCCTTCTGTAATATATCCTGTAAGGTCTGGTATGGGATGAGTTATATCATCACTTGGCATGGTAAGTATAGGTATTTGAGTTATAGAGCCATTTTTCTCCTTTATCATACCTGCCCTTTCATATATTGAAGTTAGGTCACTATACATGTAGCCAGGGAATCCCTTTCGGCTGGGAATTTCTCCTCTTGAAGAGGAAAGTTCTCTTAAAGATTCACAATATGCGGTCATGTCTGTAAGTATTACAAGAACATGCATTTCCAATTCATATGCCATATATTCAGCAGCTGTTAGAGCGCATCGTGGAGTAACAATCCTTTCAGAAGAAGGGTCATCAGAGAGGTTTAAAAACATAACTACTTTTTGAAAAACTCCACTTTCTTCAAAACTCCTCTTAAAAGTTTCTGCAACATCGTGGTTTACTCCGATGGCAGCAAAAACAATGGCAACATTTGATTCCTTTTCACCAGAAAGTTTTGCTTGGCGTACCAACTGTTCAGCAAGTTCATTATGAGGAAGTCCATCTGCAGAAAAAATAGGAAGTTTTTGTCCTCTTATAAGTGTTGTAAGTCCGTCTATTGTAGAAATACCAGTGTTAATATAATTATTAGGATATTTTCTGGATACTGGATTAACAGGTTTGCCATTAACATCCCATTTTACATCAGGATATATTGGACCAAGCCCATCTTTTGGACGCCCCAATCCATCAAAAATTCTTCCTAAAATTTCTTTAGATAGAGACAATTGCAAAGGGTGACCTAAAAAACGTGTAGTTGTATTATTCAAAGAAAGACCCTGAGTTCCTTCAAATACCTGAACAATGGTAGAGTCTTTAGATGTTTCTACTACCTTTCCAAAACGTTTGACGCCTCCCTCTACTTTAATTTCTACTAATTCATCATAAGAAATACCACTAATTCCATCAAGAATTATGAGAGGACCTGTAATTTCCTTAGCTCCAATATATTCTAACTGCATAAATATTACTCCTTTTTCAAATCTTTGTATTACTCCTTATAATTTGCCAAAAGCTGGCCTAACTCTTTTTTAATTTTTTGCTTTAAAATCTCAAACCCATAAAAGTCATCATTTGATATGGTGTACTTAATTTTAATGATTTCTTCAAAAACACCTGTTTCTTTAATAAGAGAAATAGGGAATTTTGCATTTAAAAGTTCTAAGCATTTATTATATAAAAATAAAATTATATCCATCATTAAATACTGTTTTTGTAGCGGTACAAAGGTGTCAACAGGATGAAAGGCATCTTGCTGAAGAAAACTTAGACGTATTACTCTTCCTATTTCAAGAATAAGTTTTTGATTGTCAGGAAGTATGTCGCCTCCCACAAGTTTTACTATTTCTTTAAAACTATTTTCTTCCTGCAATATTTTTATAATTTCATTTCGATATGAGACAAAAGAATTATTTACATTTTCTTTATACCAGGAAGATAGGGGGTTAATGTATTCACTATAACTAGAAAGCCAATTTATAGCAGGGTAGTGTCTAGAGTATGCAAGACTTCTATCAAGACCCCAAAAACATCTTATATAACGTTTTGTGTTTTGTGTTACAGGTTCAGAAAAATCCCCACTTTGGGGAGAGACTGCACCAATTATTGATACAGATCCAGTTGTATTATTTAGGTTAACCACTCTCCCAGCACGTCCATAAAATTCAGAAAGTCTAGAGGACAGATATGCTGGAAATCCTTCTTCAGCGGGCATTTCTTCAAGCCTTCCAGAAATCTCCCTCAATGCTTCTGCCCATCTTGAAGTTGAATCAACCATTATTGCCACATCATATCCCATATCCCTGTAGTACTCAGCCATTGTAACTCCTGTGTATATTGAAGCTTCACGGGCAGCAACAGGCATATCAGAAGTGTTTGCAATAAGTACTGTTCTCTCCATTAATGACTTACCGCTTTTAGGGTCAATAAGCTTAGGGAATTCTTCCAAAATCTCAGTCATTTCATTTCCACGCTCACCACAGCCTACGTAAATAATAATGTCTGCATCACACCATTTGGCAAGTTGGTGCTGTGTCATTGTTTTACCAGTGCCAAAACTTCCAGGAATGGCAGCAGCCCCACCTTTTGCCATAGGGAAGAGGGAGTCTATAACCCTTTGTCCTGTGACAAGAGGTCTGTCTACAAGAAGTCTTTTATTATAAGGTCTTGCTTCTCTAACGCACCACTCCTGAGCCATGGGTAGATGATGGGTTTTATTATCCTTTGAAATTACCTCTATTAATGTATCATTTATTGTATAGTATCCATCAGTAACAACATTTGATACTTTACCCTCTATTCCATAGGGAACCATGACTTTGTGCATTATAAGAGAAGTTTCTTGTACTTCGGCAAAGACCATACCAGAAGTTATAGCATCCCCAGCCTTTACTTTAATGTGAACGGGCCACTTTTTTTTGTCATCAAGAGGAGGGATGGATATACCTCTTTCAATAAAGACTCCAAATTTTTCAGATGCTGTTTTAAGAGGACGCTGAATTCCATCAAAAATATTCCCAATTATGCCAGGGGCAAGGGTTAAGGAAAGAGGCTTTCCTGTAGGCACAACAGGTTCACCTGGAGCAAGACCTGTTGTAACTTCATGCACTTGAATAATTGCGAAATCATTTTTTAACTCAATAACTTCTCCTATTAATTTTTCATTTCCTACAAGGACAATTTCACGCATTTTAAAAAAAACATTGCCCTTTGCAGTTATTACAGGACCGTTAATGCTATGAATATATCCCTTTTTTTGAATATCTGATTTAACCAAATCTAAGTCACCTACTTTTAGTCTATTCTAAGACAACTTATCTCAAAGAATTTGTCCATAGATTCTTTAATTTTTTTAGATATTGTATTATCAATAAAAGTGTTTAAGGATTTATTAATTACCTTACATCCTCCAAAAACTTCATCTTTTGCTTTAAGAGAAATTTTTAGAGGAAGTTTTGATACTTCTTCTGAAACCAAATTTATATCTTTTTCTCTCAATAGTACTATAAGTTCTCCTTCTCCTGCTAATTTACAAGACTTAGTTATCAAGTTTAAAAGATATTCTTTATAGTGGTCACTTCTTACAAAATTTTTTATTTTTTCCTCTATCTCATCGAATACACTTTTCTTTATTTCTTCTCTTTTTTTAGATACAAGTTCTCTTGCCTCTAAAAAGGCCTTTGAAATAATCTCGTTTTTTTCTTTTTCTATATATTGAAGTTCTGCTTTTAAAAATTCTTGTGCCTGAACTTGAAATTCTTCTCTTTTTTGATTTATCAAAGCCTCTTTTTCTTTTTTCATTTGTTGCAAAATTTCATCTCTTTTTTTTGCAGCTTCTTCTAAAGCCACTTTATTAAAATGTTCTAGTTTTTCATCTATAGTAGCCATAACATATCACCTCAAGACTTAATTCCCATTGATTCTTCAATGAATTTCAATATTGAATCAGATGGTTTTTTTGCTCCGTGTCTATCAGGTATTTCTACAATAAGTGGATATCTTCTGTTAAGTCTTATATCTAAAATAAAGTCAGAAACAATATCAGCTAATTTTTCAGTAATTAGTACAACTTGTATTTGTTTATTTTTAAAAGCATTTTCAAAAGATTTAATTATTTCTTCTTTTTCGTGAACCACGACTCCTTTTACACCTGCTAAGCGCAGACCTATAAGGGTGTCTACATTGTCACTTATTAAAAACATTTTCATAATCCTAAAGCCTTCCTAAAATTAATATAGAAACAATTAATCCATAAATAGCAATACCTTCTGAAAGACCAACGAATATAAGGGTTTTTCCAAGAAGACTTGAATCTTCACTTATTGCCCCTAGTGCAGCAGAGCTTGAGACAGCAACAGCAATTCCAGCACCAATTGCGGCAAGACCTGTTGAAAGGGCAGCAGCTATAAGACCAAGACCATTTACACTCTGTATACTTGCTGTTTCAGTTCCTTCAGCAAAAACAGGCATGTAACCTGAATATATTAATATTGTTGTAAACAATAACAAGCCAAAAACAGCTACAACATTAATACCAAGTATTTTTTTTGCGTTTTTACCTGAAAGACCTTTTTTAATTTGATATATTCCCAAACCTACCATAAATAAAACCATAAAAATTGTAAAACCTAAAACAAACTCCATTACAAAAACCCTCCTGCTTTTGTTATTTATACAATATGTTTTTATTTTTTAAAGGATGGTAGCTTCTGCCTCCACCTGTAAAAAACCTTCCAAATAGCTCATAGTATTCAAGGCGTAGTGCCTGAATTCCTACAATTAATCCTTCTAATCCCATAATAAGTAAATTTCCTATAATAATTGTCACAACACTTCCAAAACCTTTTGCCATCTTTGATAGCATTAAAACAGCCATAAAAAGTCCAGCATGGTTTAATGCAAATGCACTAAGTCTTATAAATGATATTGTATTACTTGCAAATGACATAACTGTTTCAAATAGTTCAAAAAATGTTTCAACAAAAAAACCACCTTTATTTTCAGGCCAAAATTCTCTTTTATGCAGGAAATTTTCTATAGGTTCCTTTAAAAATATAACTATTAGCGGTAAAAGCAGACATAAGGCAATAAATCCTATTGATACAAACATTTTTCCTGTACTTAAAAAGTATAGCACGAAGAAAATAATCAGCCAATAAAAAGTAACTCCTGCAAGTCCATTTTTATCAAATAAAACTCGTGCAATATTTTTAGATTTTATACCATTAATAATGTTCAAAATCATAGATAATGAAATAAGTATCAGCCCTACAATTACGCCAAAAATAAGAAATTGATTTATGTTTTGCATAGGGGCCATCCAAAGATGAGGAATCCAGTCTTCAAAACCAAATACACTTCCATACAAAAATCCAAAAAGTATAGATGAAATGCTTGCACCCATGATTACTCCACCAAGTTGAATTTTCTTTTTCATTAAAATAAACCCTAACAAAAACAGAACCAATCCTTGTCCAACGTCTCCAAACATTAATCCAAACATTATAAAGTAAGTTATAGCAACAAAAGTGGTTGGATCAATTTCGTTGTATGAAGGAAGTCCATACATTTTAACCAAAGATTCAAATGGACGGAAAATACGATGATTTTTCAGCTCTGTAGGTGGTTTGGCATGTTTAACCATATCAGGTTCTTCAACAACAAAGCCTATATCTTTATACTCCTCAAACACAGGTATAAGCTGCTCTAGTTCTTTTTTTGGAATCCATCCTAAAATATAAAAAGAGTCTTTGGTTTGAGCAACATATTTTTTTATTTCACAAATACAGTTTAATTTTTGAAAAGAATTAAAAATATCAATGACTTTTTCAGTATTTTCAGAAATAAATGTATCAATGTCTTTTTTTATATTTTCTAATTTTTGTTCTAAAAAAGATATCTTTTCCTCTAATAAAGCTAAAGCCTCAGCAGGGGTACCTTTTAAATCACTTGGGATTCTAGTACGCTCAAAGTATAGAGAAGATAAGATACCATCCACCTTTTCCCAATATATTTCAGGTGTAAAATATATTACCCAAACGTTTTCCTTATCACTTGAAACTGGGAATAAAATACAATTCATTTCGTCTAAATACAATTGCAATTGTTCAAAGCTTTTTTTTGGCATTTTACCAAAACGAAATTTAATAAACTCAAAGTTAAAAAAGCTATTTAAATCCACATCAACATTTGACAACAATTCAAGCTGTCCTTTAACGTGAAAGCTTTCTTCTAGCTGTTGTTTGATTTCATTTTTCTTAAGCATCAGACTTTCAAGTTTATTTTCAAGTAAGTCCAATTGTTTAAAAGTATCATCAGAAGGCATAAACTCTATATTTTCACAGGTAGGGACAAAATCCTTTTTATTAATACCCATGGACTCTAAAAGGGAAGAACACCTTTTAATTAGTGCAGAATGGGAATTATCATCACTATAAGGTGAAAGCCCTTTAATGCCATCTAAAATTCCAAGAGCATATTCAAGCTGAATGCCACTATTTACTATGTGATTTGATACAAAATCATCAAATTGGTCTTTTGGTCCCACAATATTTATAAATTTCATTTTCAATATAGACATGATATTACACCTCATCCCAATGTGCTACAATAAATTTTTTTATTTCTTCTTTTGGTAGATTATATTTTATTCCTTCAATAATTGTAATGATATTTTTTATATCCAATTCTTTAAGGCGAAGATATCCTATAAATGTACCAAAATTGTAGTTTCCGTTGTAAAGCTGTTTTTTATATAATCTATATAAAAAGTACATATAATTAATTTCCCACATAGATTCTTCTTCTGATTTAAAAATTTTTATATATCTTGTTTTTGATATAATATCCTTAAACTCTTCTATATTTTTACTAGATGCAAGATTAATTAGCTGCTTTCTGTTTAAATTGTACCAGTGGGGTATTACGTTATT
>DUVG01000041.1 GCA_012841175.1 Clostridium sp. | reverse complement strand
GTAATTATATCGCCAGCGAAGCTGGCTTAGGGCGGACAATGCCGAGTTAGGGGTTGTCCAAACTATTTAATATCAAGGAGGTCATGAACATTATGAAAAATGATACAATTGTAATTACGCAGGAAAGGATGATGGGGTGGTTATGCTTTAATAGATTTCACTGTATAGACATAAAAGAAGACTTGAAGGACAGAAATAGAAAAATATATATCTTTAATGATACTCCTATGCTGAGAAAAGTAATGGGAAGCTACAATCAATATAAAGATAAAATCCCATTTTAAAGGGGGTGAATCTACTTGGAGAGCAAAACAGTGGGAGAGATAGTAGAGATTGATCCTAGTGATTATTCACCAAAGACAATTACTGAAGCGTTTTTATATACACAAAAAGTATGGTATGGGAATGAAATAAATGAGAGCCAAAAAGATAATGTTTTCAAGTTGGCTCAACTGCTGTATCATCCTACAAAAACAGATGTAAATGTACCCATTATCGCTAATGTTCCGATGGGAGAAGGTAAGTCATGTTTATTAGTTGAATTCATGAAGTTCATGCATGATAATGATCCTGAATTCGGAGCAATTGTTGTAAAAAAGACACTTAAAGAGTGTCATGATTTTTGTATTGATATGGGAATATACGATAAATACGCTGAAGAATATCTGTATGATAATGACAGAGATACCATAAAGAAAATATATTACCACTATATTGATAATAATAAAAAATCAGAAACTGAAGGAAATGATTACATCAATGGGCATACAGGTTTTATTGCTCGAACTGTAAGAGGATTTAACTTCACAGATTGTCAAAAATATAAAGACCTAAGCCAGTTATGGTATTTTGGAAGACCCCCATCTGATTATGTGAATTATGATTATCGCTTATGTCATGGTTGTAGAATACCATGTAGTGCTAGAAAAAGTAAATATGAATGCAGTAAACATCGGATACTAGCCATAACACATACAAGATTATTCTTGAGCAATTATATTGAAGAATTCTTTGAGGACATAATGTTTTTTGAAAAAGACGGTCAAAAGGTGAAACGTAGACTTCTTATAATTGATGAAAAAATAGATATGTGTGATGTTTCAGGGATTACAGAAACAAATTTTAAAAAGATATATGAAATAATCATTGATAAGCATAGCAAGTATGAACCCTTATTCAAAGAGATTAAGCAGTATTTTGAATCTCTGAATTACCCTAACGACATGAATGAGCCAATAATAAAACAGGATAAGTTTTTCCGAGACGGTAAGGGATTTTCATTCGATCAAGATTTGCTGGATGCATTCTATAATGATACAACTATTGAACGTGAAAAATACGAAGATCTGCTAACGATAGAAAAAATACTTAATAGTATTCAACTTACAACTAATATTCCTTGGAGATTTGGAGATAGCAAAGAACGTGCTGAAAGAGAGGGAAGACACCTAACGAGAGAAGTTTGTGAGTACCAATACTTGGATTTATTATCATATAATCAAGATTTTGATAAAACTTTAATTCTTGATGCTACTGCTCATCTAGATTATGACTATTTGAAAGCTAATGCTGTAATATGTAATGAGATTCATAATGAAAAACGCATTATTAATGTATTTACACCACGAAAAGATGCAAACACATCGAAAAGTAAAATATTAAGAACTAGTGATAAGTCATTAAACTCAGAAGGCAGAAAGGCTACCTATAAAGCCAATGTAAGAAATCTTGTTTTAGAGTGTAAGTCTATAATGGAAACTGAACTAAAGAAAACATTGATAGTAGTATATAAAGAAATGACAGCTGATAGGATTTATGAGTTCAAAGAGGACTTTGTTGATGAACTGAAAAACGAATGTGAGAATATGGATTATGTAGTTGTTCACCATGGAGAGTTTACAACAGGAGTAAATGATTTCTCGGAGTGTGATAGATTAATTATTATAGGTCAATTGAATAAATCCAGCACCTTTTATGAAAATAAATGCTTGGCTGTTGGTAGAACAATAGGTGGTGATGAGTCTAGAATACAGAATGTAAGTCAAACAGAAATAAATGATTATTTAATTTCTAATATACAGCAAATAGGAAGAACAGCATTTAGAAAAAAAGAAGATGTGGATGTTTATTTAATAGGTAGGAATGTTTTGAATGATATGTTACTAAGTGAAATGGGAAAATACTTTGATATTAATCTTAGTAGGTTTGATAACATTTATTACTATCAAGATCCGACAAAACAGGAGCTATTGATAGAGAAAATAAAATCTGAGAATACATTTACTAAGGCTGGTGAAGTTGTAAAATATGAAGTTTTCAAAAAATATTGTGAAGAGATAGGAATGGACGATTCCATTTTGAGAAATAAAAGATTCAAAGTCAAATTGAAAGAGTTAGGAATCATAAAGAATCCTGAAAACAATAGGGAATACTTGTTTACAGAATATATGTAAAAACGTGAAACTCTTATATATATTATATAGGGTTTTCACACTTTTCTTAAGAGTTTAAAATAATAATATTGCTCTGAGGGGGTGTGGGGGAGGTAGAGCAAAAGCAATCTTTCTGACGTAAGGAAGAAAGTTGCTGGTAGCTCCCCCACGATATAAAAAATAAAAAATGGAGGTTAGATATGGAAGAATTATTCAGAACTAAATTAGAAATTGAATCAAATTTTGATTATAAGAAATTATTTAGTGCAACTAAGAGTACATCTTTAGATCCAAAACTGAATTCATTATTAAAGGCAGGATTGCAGCATAATGCAATTGAAGTTGAAAAATATTTGGTAGCTGATAACATTGCAGATGAATTATATAATCTTGAAGAGTGGAAGGTGAAATCACATAAAAAAATAAAATCGCTTTTAAAGGATTGGCACATGGAAAGCGACTATTCTTTAAGTCCTATTTTATTTGTCTTAGAAAAATTAGAACCGAATTTTATTGTAGCCCCTGATGATGAAACCAAAATATACTTCATTCAATCAGATAAAAACATAAAGATAGGGTATAGGTTTGCTTCACAGGATGCATTTGCTAGACTTTATCTTTCAGATGATGGTGTCATCATAAATCTGACATCAGACAGCTTAGTAAATTTAACAAATTGTCTTGCATTAGAAAATATAGAGTTATATTTGCTGGATATGGAATGGGTTAATGGAGAAGCCAGTAGAATGGTTGCTTACAAATTAGTTTCAACCCCAAGATATAGAGATGTTAAGAGAAATTTAGATGATTCATTAATGACTGAAATATTCAAATAAAGGAGGGAAGGTATGACAAATAAAAATGATTTATTGAAAGATATTGCTTTAATGGAAGAGGAGAAAGCTAAAGAATTATTAGCTCAAATATTACATAGCTATAGTTCAATTGGGACTGTTGGGCATGATAAGGAGAGCTTCATTAGAGATGTAAAAAATATCTATTTAAAATTATCATTGGATAGATATAAAATATAATTGAAGACATACCCAACGCCAGCGAAGCTGGCATTGAGTGGAAAAAGAAAAAATGTATCAATGTTAATATTATCAAAATAATTATAAAGAGGGGTTATGAGCATGGCTGTTTTTGGTATTGGAGCTTATTACGATGAGGATGTTTCTAGTGATTTTATAAGCGAAGAATGTGCTTGCATTGGATGGGGCAAAACAGAAGCGAGTTCCTTATATGAAATGTTAAGAAGAATAAAAAAAGGCGATATTATATACATTAAGTCCTACAATATTAAAGATAGTACAGTAATAATAAAAGCTATAGGATATGTAATAGGAAGAAATATTAAGGAGTTTGATTTCCCTAATAGCACCAATTCTATGGGCTACGGAAGAAAAATATTATGGAAAAGAGTCTTCGAACAAAATAAGGAATGGATTAGAGTTCCATTAGCAGATGAAGACAAGAAAAATAATGTTTACAATAACACTTTATACGAAGAGTATTCTGATACTGTAATTAATAAAATATTGGAATTGCTATAAAAAAGGAACTATTTTGGAGTATTAATAAATGCTCCTTTTTTTATGCCCAAAATAGATTTATGAAAGGAGATTATTATGGAATTTAAAAAAATCAAAATATCAGATTTAAAGCATGCTGAGTATAATCCAAGGGTTGACTTAAAGCCTGGAGATAAGGAATTCGAGAAAATTAAATGCAGCATTACCGAGTTTGGATATGTTGAACCAATTATAGTAAATAGTGATATGACAATTATTGGTGGGCATCAAAGGAGCAAAGTACTAAAAGAATTAGGTCATGAAGAAATCGATTGTATAGTTATTGAGATTGACAAGACCAAAGAGAAAGCACTGAATATTGCTCTAAACAAAATTACAGGAGAATGGGATTTATCTGCACTGGCTCATTTGTTAGATGAATTGAAAGAAGAAAATTATAATATTGAACTCACTGGTGTAGACTTTGCTGAAGCAGAGAAGTTATGGGATGAATATATGCCAAAAGATGATCAGGAAGAGGAAGAAGAAATTCCTGAAGCACCAGAGGAACCAGTGATTCAATCAGGAGATATTATCCTGCTTGGCAAACATAGATTGATATGCGGAGATGCTACAAAGGCTGAAGCTTTAGAAAAACTAATGAATGGAAAGAAGGCAAAGCTAACTGTTACAGATCCACCATATGGAATTTCATATGTAGGGAAAACTGAGGATGCTCTTACAATTCAAAATGACAACTTGAATGATGAAGAGTTTTATAATTTCCTACTTGAAGCATTCAAAAGAGTTTATGAAGTTTCTGATGACGGAGCAAGTATTTATATATTCCATGCAGATGCAAAGGGATTAATTTTTAGAAGAGCATTTGTTGATTCAGGCTTTAAGCATTCCCAGTGTTGCGTATGGGTAAAAAATACATTTGTAATGGGAAGACAGCCTTATCAGTGGCAGCATGAACCAGCATTATTCGGATGGAAGCCAACAGGTAGTCATTATTGGAATGGTGACCGTAAGCAATCTACAATTTGGAACTTTGATAAGCCAAGAGTAAATGATGTCCATCCCACAATGAAGCCGATACCACTAATTGAGTACATAATCAAAAACTCCAGTAAATATGGTGATATTGTTGTTGATACATTTCTCGGCAGTGGAACTACATTGATTGCTGCCGATAAAACTGATAGAGTATGCTATGGCTCTGAACTTGATTCCAAATACTGTCAGGTGATTATTGAACGATGGATCAATTATAAAGATGGTATTAATGGAGATGATGTGATTATTGAAAGAGAGGGACAACAATTTAGGTTCTCGAATTTAAAGTGTGAGCAGTATTCCGAATAATAATGTGAGCAGCAGATTTAAAGCTCATGATATATTACTGATTCTGCTCATTTTATCTTACTAGAATTCCTTCATTTAACTTGAATTCATGTGCATGTAGAGGTAATGTGTACACTACCAAAATCATTATTGGAGGGATTACAAATGGATAGAAAAGAAATGGTTAAACAATTAGGTCAGCATTTTGGAGTTAAAGTACAGTATATGGGAGCACCAAGTTTTGCATATCAAATACAAACACCAAGAGGAATTATAACAATTGACCGAGAAGGAAGAATTACAACAGAATCAGGCAAGGAAGAGGAATTTGATACATTGATAAATGAAACCATGGAAGAAAAAGAACATATAGCATATGAAGTGGTAGTTCCATTGGAAGGACATACTGGTCGTACCCTAAGAAATCTTACTAATATGATATATAGCAAACAACATTTAATAAAAAAATCATTAGGAACTACATTCGATATAGTCGGTGCTGATTTTAGTATAGGAATTAATGAAGTACCAATTGAAACTTGCGAGGATTTCAAATCAGCCCTTGAAGATATTGGTGAGAAAAGTTGTGAAGGAATAGAATTTGATTTTTATAAAAATACTTTAATCTTCAAATTTCTAGAGGGAGAAGTAACTCCTGAAAAACTGGAAGCATATACGCAGTTTGTAGCATTACTGAATCAACAAGCCAAAGAATTGAAACGTGCATCTGCTAAGGCTAAAACTACTGATAATGAAAAATATGCATTTAGGGTATGGCTTCTACGACTTGGAATGATAGGTGATGAATATAAGATGGCTAGGAAAATATTGTTGGAAAATCTAGATGGTAATTCAGCCTTTCGAAGTGGGAGTAAGCCTGAAAAAGTCAAAGATGGAGAAGCTGAATAGTCACTTATATATCATATATCGCTTTACGTTGGCTTGTAAGGCGATATTTTTATATTGGTGGGATAAATGGTTAATTGGTTTAGATATTAAAAATGTGGCAAATGTTGAAATATCAACTTTACTTTCAGGAGCAGTAGAGGTAATGTACTACCTAACCCAATATGGAAAGGTGGAGATTGCATTGAAAACTGAAAACTTAATAAGGGAAACTTTGAAAGGATTACTGGCTACAGCTATTGAGAAAATCTGTGTACTGGGGGTGGAAGATGCTAAAGCTGATATCAAGCAAATCAGAGAGATGTATGAAGAACTAGTGCGGTTTTGGGATTTAGATGAAAGATTGGTTGATGAATTTGATATGGAAGTAGGAAGTATAGGGACTGAGTAAAATCAGTCCTTTTAAGCTTGTCCTGTACGATTCTTTGCAGTATAATGGTTATAGGGTGATGATAATGTATGCGTTAGTGAAAGATGCTCTAAAAGGCTTATTAAAATTGAGTGAGTTAAAAAAGAAAAATAATGACAAGAAAATTCGAGAAAAAGCAATTGATTATTTTAGGCATAACCCTACTTCATGTATGACAAAGGATTTCTACAAGCAGATATACAAAGATGATAAAGATTACATTAATAGAATAACAGAAATAAATAAAGTCTTGTTAGACCTAGAAATGCAAGAAATACTACATAATATAAAATACGATGGTAGTACAATTGAAACAAGAATGTGGAGATATATAGGAACACAAGATTAAAAATCTGGAGCCAATAATAAGGCTCTTTTTTTAGTTGAAGGAGGTGAAACCATGGGTAGCAGAAAAGGAATTCCAAATAAAACAACTAGATACGAGTCGGACATATTGCCTAGATTATCTGACATACAGGAGTGGGTAATGCAGGGAGATACAGTAAGAGAGATTTGTAAGAAACTTGCTATATCACCTGATACTTGGTATCGTTATTGTAAAGAGCATGAAACACTTTCTGAACTTGTAACTATGGGCAGGAGCGTGTTATGTAATGATGTAGAAAAATCATTATTAAAGATTTGCACTGGATATGATTATGAAGAACTCAAGACCATTGTGGAAGAGGATAAGAATGGAAAAAAGAGAACCAAGATTGAGAAGACAAAACGTCATCAGCCACCGTCTGCTCAAGCCATTTCATTCTTCCTTAGAAATCGTATGCCAGAGGAATGGTCTGATAAGAAAGAGCTTATATTGGATACCAGTCAAAACGAAGCTGCAAGGAAAGAATTATTCTTGAAGATGGTAAATGGTGAATTAGATGCCGAAGATGAAAATACTGACAATGATGAAGAAACAGTAAGAGTTGATGAAGAGTAAGAAAGCTAATAATCTTATGTATTGAGTTTTTACCGAGATAAATGCCCTTTTTGAGGGGTAAAACTACCCAAAATCAAGCTGATTACAATTCATAATTAATGTTATGTATTGAGTTGATTAATGCCGATTAGTACGGTAACATGGACACACCAAATGAAGGGAAGGTGTGGTCATGTGCTTGATTTAAGCGGTTTTGAAGTATATTTGAGAAGCCAAGAACGTAGCAAGAATACCATTGCTTGCTATATTAGGGACAGTAAAACTTTTATTGGATGGTATAGAAACAGAACAGACTGTGGACTTGATAAGCTGATCGAACTGGATGTAATTGAATATAAGAAGCATCTGCTTAATATCAATGAATCTGTGGTTACTGCCAACAGAAAAATTGCAAGTATAAATGCTTTTTGCAAATGGCTCTATGAAAGTGGTACTATTACTACAGAAGTGAATATAAAAGCAGTAAAGAATCGGGATACTCGACAATATAAAGGTTTAGAAGAAAAGGAGTTAAGGAGACTCCGAGCCGAGATTCATCGAAACAGGAATAAAATGCATATATGTATTATTGAAATACTTCTTGGAACAGGACTTCGGGTGAGTGAATTATGCAATATTAGACTAAGAGATATCGAAATATCTGAACGCAAAGGTTTATTAAAGGTGATTGGAAAAGGAAATGTAAATAGAAGTATTCCTTTAAATAAGGATGTAAGAAAAGCAATTAAGGATTATATTGCAGTAAGATCAGTAGATGAAAGTGACTTCCTATTAATAGGACAGCGTGGAGCTTTAAAAAGGAATGCAATTAACCTTATACTTGAAAAATATGGGGAGAGAGTGGATGTGGAAGTAACTCCCCATCGATTAAGACATACTCTTGGATATAAGTTAGTCAAAGAGGGAACAGCAATCACAACGATTCAACAGATACTGGGACACGATAATATCATGACTACAAATCTTTATACCGTCACAACCGAACAAGATAAGGTTGAAGCTTTGGATGCACTGGAGTGGTAAAGATAGCCACTCTATTTTAATGCACTTCTCTAAAGGGAGGGGTGCTTCTATTTACAAAAAATGCACTTACAGCAAATGGTGTGAAAATTTTTTTGACAAAATAACTTTAAAGATTTAAAATGTAATTATTTACAGTGCAAAAAAGGAATTTAGATTTCAATGTCGAATAGTTCTATTAGGGAAGGGGGATTTACAGATATGTTT
>DUVG01000040.1 GCA_012841175.1 Clostridium sp. | reverse complement strand
GTTGGAACTGCTTTTCTTTTTGGCATCACATCCTAATAAAGTCTTTACCAGAGAGCAGCTTTTAGAGCATGTATGGGGATTTGATTTTTATGGGGATTCAAGAACGGTAGATGTTCATATAAAAAGACTTAGAGAAAAAATTGATCAAGAAGGTCAAAACTGGCAGCTAAAAACTGTATGGGGTGTGGGATATAAATTTGAGGTGAAATGATGTTAAAGACATTATTTAGCAAAATTGTAGTGATTTTTATAGTTATTTTGCTCATAAGCACATCCATAACAGGTGTAATGCTATACATTTTTTTAGGTAATTTTGTTTCCCAAGAAAAAGAATACGAATTAAATGAAAGTGCAAGTATTATAAATAATTATTTAATCTATGTAAAAGAGAATTCAGATACTGGCAATATAGCAATACATAGATTACATAGATACTATCTTGATGAACTTTTAAAAACTTTTAGCTATAATACAGATTCAATTATATGGATAGTGTCTCCTGATGGAAAAATCCTTGAAAGTGAAGGAACGGATAGGCTAGGAGATAATATAATTAGTAAACTATTTAATGGTGGAATATTTAGATTACCTGACGAGAGACAGTACCACAGAGTTATGCAGGGTGAGGAGGATTATATTAGAGAGAGAGGAGATTTTTTTGGTCTATTTAAAGAAACAGGGGTTTCTTGGCTAACAATTGCAAGACCATTAAAATTTGACGGAGAGGTTGTATTGGCTATTTATCTCCACACTCCTATTCCAGAAGTTGAACGGGCAAGAACGGTTGTTTTTAATTTTTTTATTTTTTCGGTAGTTGTTTCAGTTATCATATCTGTAATTCTTATATATATATTTTCATTAAGGTTGTCAAGTCCACTTAAAAAGATTAATGAGGCAGCAAAACTTATTGCAAGCGGAGAATTTGGAAAAAGACTTGATATATCATCAAGTGATGAGATTGGTGAATTGGCGGATAGTTTTAACAATATGGCCAGTGCTCTAGAAAAAATTGAAGAAATGA
The DNA here is from genome assembly GCA_012841175.1 of Clostridium sp. Classification (GTDB taxonomy): domain Bacteria; phylum Bacillota; class Clostridia; order Acetivibrionales; family Acetivibrionaceae; genus Herbivorax. Next base: position 10,248 of record DUVG01000040.1, on the reverse strand, counting down.
GAAGAGGATTTATAGCCAATGTATCTCATGAACTTAGGACGCCAATGACCTCTATACGTGGATTTATAGAGGGGATATTAGATGGTACAATTCCAAAAGAAAAACACAATGATTATCTTAATATTGTAAAAGAAGAGACAATGAGGCTTAATAGACTTACAACAGACCTCCTTGACTTGGCAAGAATGGAGTCAGGAGAGATGGAACTACATCTAATAAGTTTTAATATTAATGAACTCATTAGAAGAAGTATTATAAAAATGCAAAGTCATATAATCAAAAAGAACATTTTTGTAAAGGCTAATTTTGAAAAGGAAGATATGTTTGTAGAAGGAGATGTAGATTCTATCGAAAGAGTTATATTGAATCTTATTTACAATGCAGTAAAATTTGTAGGGGAAGAGGGAAAAATAATTCTAACCACAAAGTATCAAAGAGACAAAGTTTTAGTATCCATTGAAGACGATGGGATTGGAATAGGTGAGAATGAAATTAATTTAATATGGGAAAGATTTTATAAGTCAGATAAATCAAGAGGTATAGAAAAAAAGGGGACTGGATTAGGTCTTGCCATTGTAAAAAATATAATACAAGAACATAAACAAGAAATTTGGGTTGAAAGCAAATTGGGAAAAGGTACAAAATTTAGTTTTACCCTTAATAAAGGTACCAATGTGAAATAATAAGTTTTCAAATTGTTGATCATTATTAACAGTTTATTCATAGCTTTTTCAAATTCCTTTTATAGAATATAATTAGCAAAGTTTAATGGACTTATAATTATGAAAGGAGTGTTTATTATGGATGATTATAACAAGTACAATGACGAAATTGAAAATATGGAACAGAACAATGAGAATTATTATGCAAAGGAAAATTATCTAAATGAAAACAGTGAAGAGAATGATACAAACGAAAACTATGACCATTATAATACTGAAAAGCATTTAAAAGAATCTTCTTTCTATACTGAAAGTTATTCTAAACCTAAAAAAAAGAAAAATCCTGTTTTAATGCAAATGGTTATTGTTGCAATAATTAGTTCTCTTCTTGGTGGAGCGGTGTCAGGAGTGGTATTTACACAACTTTCAGGTCAGCAATTACAGCCAACTATAGATTCTATTTTTGACAAAGATGATACCACAGCTCAAAAGGCAGCTAATTTAGACTTAAATGGATTAGAATCTGATTATTATAGAAAGGTTGTTGTTGAAAGTGCTGATTCACCTGTTGTTGCCATAGCAGAAAAAGTAGGACCTTCAGTTGTGGGTATTAGCGTAACTGCACAAAAGTTGCAAGGAGATTTTTGGTTCTTTGGCACAAAAGAAACTTCAGAGCAGGGTTCAGGTATTATAATTAGAAGTGATGGTTATGTAATGACAAACAACCATGTTATAGAAAGTGCTTTAGATGGTACATCAAATGAGATTGCCCAGGGTGCTAAGATAGAAGTTATTCTTCCAAGCGATAGAGAAAAAGCTTATCCAGCAAGAGTTGTGGGAAGAGATAGCAAAACAGATTTAGCTGTTTTAAAAATCGAAAAGGATAATTTACCTGTAGTTGAATTTGGTAATTCAGATCAAGTAAAAGTAGGTGAACTTGCAGTTGCAATAGGTAATCCTGGGGGATTAGAGTACATGGGTTCTGTTACAGTAGGAGTAATAAGTGGGCTTAACAGGACAATACCTATTACAGATGATAGATATATGAAACTTATTCAGACAGATGCTTCTATTAATCCAGGGAATAGTGGAGGAGCACTTGTAAACTCAAAGGGGCAGCTTATTGGAGTAAATACGGCCAAAATAGGTGGATTTGATTATGAAGGCCTAGGATTTGCAATACCAATAAACAGAGCTAAAGAAATTACAGACAATCTTATTGAATTTAATTATGTAAAGGGAAGACCATTAATAGGAATTACAGTTGAAACTAGATTTACAGAAGAAATTGCAAGGCAAAATAACTTACCAATGGGAGTTTTAGTAGATGAAGTTACATTATACAGTGCAGCTTATAAGGCTGGAATTAAAAGAATGGATATAATCACCAAATTTAACGGGATACCAGTTAAGAGTGTAGAAGAGTTGAATAATGAGAGAGATAAGCATAAACCAGGTGAAATTGTTAAAGTTGAAGTGTATAGGGATGGTAAAACAATAGAACTTGAGCTTGAGATAGGTGAAGAAAAATAAGTTTAAATTAAATATTAAACCTTTTAGCACATAGCCTGCTTTATTTTAAATGACCCCTTCTATTTTATAAGATAGAGGGGGTTTTTCTTAAAACCAATTACTATAAATGAAGGATTTTAAGAAAATATATAGAATATATATATTATACTGATATTATACTGTTTTCGATATTACTTACAATTCATATCTGGTACTATTATCTTTATGGGAGGCAATTCATGAAACACAGGTCTATAGAATATGTAAAGTACGCCCTAATAGGTTTAGCTTTAGTTTTTGCATTAATAAGATTTATAAAAACTTCAGATTTTGCATACATTGTCATAATGTTTGCTATTTTAATAAGTGGACTTTTCACACTATTACCTGCTGAGTTAGAAAACAATAATAAATATAAAAAAAAGCCCCACATAATATATGATATTAGGGAAGAAGCTTTAACTGCCTACATTAAGGAATTAGACAAGACCAAAAAAGAACTTAATACAAAAAATATTGAACTAAAAAAACTTTTTGATGAAATGCAGTATGGGTATCTTCAAACGGTAATGTCATTGGCAAATTCCATTGAGGCAATGGATGCATATACAAGAGGCCATTGTCAGAGGGTTATGGAAATATCCTGCGAAGTTGCCAGAGTATTAGGATTAACCAAGGAAGAGATTGAAGATTTAAGATATGCAGCTATACTTCATGATATAGGCAAAATAGGAGTGTCCACTAATATATTAAATAAAAATGGAAGTTTAAATGAGGAAGAATTTAAAGAAATAAAGAAACACCCAGAAATTGCATATAATATTTTAAAGGATATTAAGTTTTTAAATAAAGCGTTAGATGGAATATTACAGCATCATGAGAGATACGATGGAAGAGGATATCCAAATGGATTAAGGGGCAATGAAATATGTATTTTTGGAAGAATAATGTGTGTGGCAGATGCTTTTGATGCAATGACAAGTGACAGACCTTACAGAAAAGGTATGAAAGTAGAAGATGCCATGAGAGAACTAGAAAGATGCAAAGGGACTCAATTTGACCCTGATATAGTAGATATGTTTTTATTTTTAATGGATAGTGAAAAAAAATCCAATGTAACAATATTATGAAAAGCTATTGAAAGTGTATCTAAATTGTGTTAATTTATTTAAATGGTACTATATGTATTTATAAAACAAAAATATCGTTTTCTAATAGCAAAAAGAATATTATAAAGGATTATTTTAAAATATATAGAATTGCAATTATAGAAGGCATGGTGGAGGTAAATAATGAATCAGAGAAAAAAGAAAAAAGTCTTATTTGTTTCAGCTGAAGTTTTTCCATTTGCAAAAGTAGGGGGATTAGCAGATGTGGCAGGTTCTTTACCTAAATCGCTGCTTCAAATGGGATGTGATATAAGGGTGGCTATGCCTCGTTATAAAAACATTGAATCAGAGATGAAATATATTAAAGATTTTCCTGTTGAAATTGGGCCAAGGCTAGAAACTTGTATTATAAGAGAGGGAGAAATTAGTTTTAAAAATAGAAATCAAGATAAAGTTATTCCAGTTTATTTTATAGACAATTATCACTATTTTAATAGACAAAATGTATATAGTTATTATGATGATGAAGAACGTTTTGCTTTTTTTTGCAAAGCTATTTTGGAAATGTTGCCTGAAATAGATTTTAAACCTGATATAATACATTGTAATGATTGGCATACAGGTCCTATATGTATGCTTTTAGATGAAAAATATAAAGAAAATGAATTTTATAAAGATATAAAGACGCTGTTTACAATTCACAATCTTGAATACAAAGGTGAGTTTTCAAAAAAAACTTTAAGCCTGTTTGGAATGACAGAAGAGCTGTTTGTACCAGAAAAAACTGAGTTTTATGGTATGTTTTGTTTTATGAAAACAGGACTAGTGTATGCAGATATTATAAACACTGTAAGTGAAACATATTCCAAAGAAATCCAGACTCCCCAATATGGTGAAAAACTTGAGGGATTATTAAAGAGCAGAGAAAGGGATGTTTTTGGCATTTTAAATGGAATAGATTATGAAGTTTTTAATCCTGAAACAGATAAATATATTTATAAAAATTATAATGAAAATACTATAAATTGCAAAAAGGATAATAAATATGCATTGCAAAAAGAGATAGGATTGCCAAAAAGAGATGTTCCTGTAATTAGTTTAATTTCAAGAATGGCACATCAAAAGGGATTGGATTTGGTAATGGATAAAATTGATGAAATGATGGAAAATGACCTGCAATTTATACTTCTAGGCTCAGGAGAGAAACGTTATGAAAAGGGTTTTGTGGAACTACAAAAAAAATACCCAGAAAAAATAGCAGTACATATAGGTTTTAATATTTCTTTAGCACATAAAATTTATGCTGCCAGCGACTTTTTCTTAATGCCATCACGCTTTGAACCTTGTGGTTTAGGTCAGATGATAAGCCTTAGATATGGAACAATTCCAATAGTAAGAGAAACAGGGGGCTTAGCTGAGACAGTAATTGATATTGAAAAAGATAAAGAAAAAGGTAACGGTTTTTCATACAAGGAGTTTTGTCCAGAGGATTTGATAAAAACAATTAAAAGAGGTATAAAATTTTATAACCAAGATAAAGAAGCGTGGAACAGACTGGTAAAAAATGCCATGAAAGTGGATTTTTCATGGGATAGATCTGCTAAGAAATATTTGGAACTATATGAAAAGGTGATGAAAAAAAGCCCATGAATTTAATGGCAATAACATGATGTTTTTTAAGTGTTTTACACATTATATAAGGAGAAATTATGGTGGACAAGAAAGAAAGGGTAAAAAAAATATTGCAAATATTCGATAATGATTATGAAGATGCAGAATGTACATTAATATATAAAAATACGTTAGAACTTTTGATATCTACTCAATTAGCAGCTCAGTGTACCGATGAAAGAGTAAATATTGTGACTGAAAAATTATATAAAAAATACAAAAATCCACATGATTTTGCTAATGCAGATTTGAAAGAGTTAGAAAATGATATAAGATCCACAGGTTTTTTTAGAAATAAGGCAAAAAACATTAAAGAAACCTGTAGAATTTTAATAGAAAAGCATAATGGTCAAGTACCAGATAATTTAGAAGATTTATTAAAACTTCCAGGAGTAGGACGAAAAACTGCAAATGTTGTTTTAGGAAATGTATTTAAAATTCCGGCTATTGTTATTGATACCCATGCAAAAAGATTAAGTAATAGAATAGGACTTAGTGACAGTGACAATCCGGAAAAAATTGAATTTGACTTAATGAAAGTTGTTCCTAAAGAAAATTGGACAAAATTTTCTCAACAATTGGTGTATCATGGTCGTAGTGTGTGCAAGGCAAGGAAGCCTGATTGTAAAAACTGTAATATTCTAAAGTATTGTAATTATGGTCAAAGTCAAAAATAAAAAATCCTATTAAATATTTATAGATAAAATATTTAATTTAGGTATTTCAAGTCAATTTACAAGGATGTGCATTCATGAAAAAAATTGACAAATACGAACAAGTGTATATTAACTTAACATGGGTCTTTATTTTACTTGCATTTCTTCAAATGGTAATTAGAGATTACTTTATGCAAAATGCAATTTTAATTAGTTTTGATAGTTTATCCACTGCTATTTTCTTGATCTCTATATTAATATTTAATCTATGTAAAATATATCTCTTAAAAAAGGATATGTTTCACAATAGGCCTATGTATAATTTATTGAGGTTGTTAGAAATTGCATATATTTTATTTTCAGTGATTATTATGGGCTTTCCACAGTGGGTGTATGTATTAGTTGTATTTCCTATTCTTATAATAACTTTAGAAAGAGGAAAAGAGAAAGTTAGACGTTTTTTAATTTATTCTTTAGTATTAGCAATTATATTTCAAGGAATAAAAATATATTCTAATCATGAAATTAGAATAGGCAGTATTTATTTCTATTTTTCAACAATATTTTTTCTACATGCTATGCTGCTTATATTTTCAGAATTATGTGGAAAAATCCATGAAGATAATTATGAAAGTCAGCAGCAAAACAAGATGTTATTTGTTGAACTTACTGACAGATATAAGCAACTAGAAGAGGCACAAAAAGAGATAAAAATTCAAAATGACAAACTAAGAGATACAAATTTAAAGATAGAAGATACAAATAGAAAACTAACAGAGAGTTTAGCAGAATTATATACTGTTCAACAGATTTCAGAGGTTATAAATTCTATTTTTGATATTCAAAAACTTTTACAAAATGTTAATGACATAATTATAGGAGTTATGGGAGTAAAGTATTCTACCATTTTGATGTATAATGAAAAGAAAAATATATTTAAAATTCATACTACAAATATAAGTGACCAACAAGAGCTTATAATTATAAACGATAATATTAATTGTGAGGTTTTATTAGATTCACTTAATAGTGGGGAGCCTGTAATTGAGAACTTTGTTGACCCAGAGGAATTCCCCTTTGTTGAAAATAGAGGTATTAATTCACTAATTTGTATTCCGCTTCTTGCAAGACCAAAGAAATTTGAAAGAGCACAACAAATTACAGAAACCAAAAAGATGGGTCTTGTTTTGATTGAACATAAATTAGCAAATGCTTTTGATAATAATAATTTAAGGCTTATGAATCTTATTGGAAGACAGGTAGGAATTGCAATGGAAAATGCAGCATTATATGAACGAATGAACGAGATAGCAACTTTTGATAATTTAACAAAAATATACAATAGACTTTCCTTTCAGAAAAAACTTGAAGAAGAGTTTGAAAGTGCTAAGAAAAACAATTACCCACTTTCACTTGCAATTTTTGATATAGATCATTTTAAAAGATTCAACGATACTTATGGACACCTATTTGGAGATAAAGTTTTAAAGCATATTGCAGCTGTTATAAAAAATTCTTTAAGAAGTGGGGATATTTTTGCAAGATTTGGAGGGGAAGAATTTATAATATTATTTCCAAAAACAGATATAAAAAGAGCTGCAGAAAAAGTTGAAAGTCTTAGAAAAAAACTTGAAAAGACCACCATTAAAGATGAATTGGTATCTGCTTCTGTCACTGTAAGCTTTGGTATTTCTTGCTATCCATGTTTTGCCTCTACTGAATCAGAATTAATAAAAACAGCAGATGATGCATTATACTGTGCAAAAGAAGCAGGTAGAAATTGTGTTAAACTAGCTGTCAAAGAGGAGTGTGAATTTATTCAAGCACCTTAAAAGAATTTACCATGTGCCAGAAAATTTCCGATTCTTTTTTATCCCACAAATCTAAAGGTGCAAAATAGCTAAGTCTATACATTTTATTATTTTTCTTTAAAAAGACTTCAGAAGCTTTGAACTTTTGTCCTTCTGATGTGTCAACTGTATAACTTAAATAAAATCCAGGTAAATTATTAACGGTAATTGGATTTTGCAAAACATCTGTATCATTTCCTTGTGATAGAGAAATGGAGTTTTTTAAAAAACTTTCTAATTCATAAGGCAAATTCCAAGTCTGAATAAATCCGTGTATGTTTTTAGTTTTGTTAATAAAAGAAATATGGTACAGCACCTCTGAATCTTGAAAGTCCATTTCCTTTAATTCAAAAACAGAGGGGTACTTAAAAGAAAGTCCCCCTTTTAATGTTTGGTAGGTAGAAAAATTTTCAGCTATAGGCTTACTTAGGTTGTTGCTTGCTTCAATAGATATATCTTTTATATTTTTATTAATGTATATATTTTCAATTTCATATTCTAAAGGACAGGAAAAATTTAAATAATTATCAACTGTCACATTGACGAAAAAATTATTTTTTAAAAGCAAACTTATAACTAAAAAAATAATTAACCAGAGGGAAGTAATTATAGAAGCAATTGCAATTCGCCTTTTATAGTTTTTTATATAAATAATGTACAAAATAAAGCCCCTCCCTAAAAATCTAATATTTATTTCTATACAATTATATTATAAAAAACATTTTTTAGAATAAAAATTGTGAATTTGAGTGTATACAGGAGAATCACAAAAAAATGCTTTTTTGTATATTATGTAGTGATAAGTTAAAATTCCTGTACTAGGAGGAGTGGTGTATGAAGATATTAGTGGTGAAAATGCCTAAATTTCTTGGTAACATTATAAGGAAAGTCTTTAAAATGGACTGATTTAAGGGACTAATTTACTTATTGGCAAATTACAACTTAAAAAAGTGTATCACTTAAAAAAAGGATACACTTTTTTAAATTAAAGATTATATATTTGTTGATTTTAATTTTTAATACCAGTACTATACCGCTCTTGTAACCTTGTTTGAACGCAAACATTTAGCACAAATATTTATTGTCTTTGAAGTACCGCTATCAACAATTCTTATCTTTCTTATGTTTGGTTTCCAAGCTCTGTTAGACTTCCTATTTGAGTGACTGACATTTGAACCAAAAAGTTTTCCTTTACTGCAGATTTCACATCTAGCCATTTATATTTACACCTCCTTTTAATCTGGAGAAATATTATAAACTATTATATTTAATTAAACCAACACCTATTTTAACACATCTTTTAGTTTTATCGCAAGCTTTTTTAGAAAAAAAGCTTTTTTTTATTGAAAAATATGAAGATATAGTTTAACATTAATAGCATAAATATATTTTTTAGAGCATAGTATAAATTAATTTTTTAGAACAAGGGGGAGTTTTTATGGAACCAATTACAGGACTATTTATTGGTTTTTTAGTGTACATCTATACAATTTTTTGTACACTTGTGATTGCGTATAAGCTAGATATCATGTCTGAATCAGGATGGCTCACCTGGGCCATATTTGTTCCGGGGTTAAACGTATTAGTATTACTTCATTTAGCAGACTTGTCGCTTTTCCTTTTCTTGTTAGTATTTTTACCGGCAATGCATAAAAGTCTTGTTGTAGTAGTATATTTACTTGTTGCATTTTGCTATATGAGGATATTTGCTTTCAGAGGAAAACACCCTTTGTTTGGGTTGCTGATGTTTGTGCCTTTTGTTAACTTGTTTGTGTTGGGATATGTAGCATTTATTGATAAAGAAGAGCCTATAGATCCTTTAAATTTAAATTGAATCCTTTGCAGCTATACACTTAATATATTATAATTATAGTTAAAAATTAAGGTATGTGAGAAGCTATGAATGATATATTAAATAAATCTATAACTGCTGTTAAAGGAATAGGAGCTGTGCGTGCAGGGCTTTTTAATAAGCTGGATATTTTTAATGTTGGGGATTTAATATTTTATTATCCTCGGGATTATGAAGACAGAAGCCGTATTAAAAAAATTGCCCAATTGGAAGATGGAGAAAAGTGTGCTTTTATAGGTGTTATAGATTCAAAGGTAAGAGAAAAGCACATTAGAAAAGGCCTTAGTATATATGAGGTTAGTATAAAGGATGATACAGGTAAAATTACAGCAATTTGGTACAACCAGCATTTTATAAAGAATCTCTTTAAATTTAGAGATAAATATGTTTTCTATGGAATGATTTCTCGAAAATTTAACAGTCTTGAAATTCAAAATGCTATTTATGAAAGAGAAGATAAAAAAGATAAGTTAATGGGGATAGTGCCTGTTTATCCATCTACAAAGGGGTTAACTCAAAATATTATTCGTTCTTCAATTAAAGCTGCTTTAGAACTAACTGATGGAAAAGTTGAAGAAGTGCTTCCAGAGTGGATAAAAAACCAATATAATCTTTTAAGTTTAGATTATTCTATTTCTAACATTCATTTTCCAAAAAGTAATGATGATTTTATAAAAGCCCGGTACCGTCTGGTGTTCGAAGAGCTTTTTTTGCTGCAACTTGCGCTTTTGTCTATAAAAAACACATTGAGTAAAAACAAAAAAGCAATTAAATTTAAAAGTAATAGAGAAAAAATTGATGAATTTATTAAAAATATAGGCTTTAATCTTACAAATGCTCAAAGGAAAGTATTTGATGAAATAGAAAAGGATATGGAAAGTGACAAAGTGATGAATAGACTTGTCCAGGGAGATGTAGGTTCAGGCAAAACCATTG
>DUVG01000039.1 GCA_012841175.1 Clostridium sp. | reverse complement strand
TGTATGTTAAAAAAAGGTCTGATTTTATAATCAGACCTTAAACTTTTAAAAAAGTAAACTTATTTAAAGCGCTTAATCTAATAGTATAATATCTAAGTGGATGATAATATGTTACTTCATTTCATATAATACTTATAAAAATAGTCTTTTTTTTTTATCTATTGACATTGATAGTTAAATATAGTATGATAAATATAAGTTAAAATAAAACATATAGGAATACTAGGTTATAGGTGATGATATGAAAATTTCTACAAAAGGAAGATATGGATTACGAGCTATGCTGGATTTAGCATTGAATGCAAGAGGAGAGCATGAATCTTTAAACAGTATAGCTACAAGACAAAATATTTCTGAAAATTACATGGAACAAGTTTTTTCTCTTCTTAGAAAGGCAGGACTTGTTAAAAGTATTAAAGGTCCCCAAGGAGGATATACCTTAGGACTAGAGCCTTCAAAGATAAAAGTAGGAGACATTTTAAGAGTTTTAGAAGGTGAACTTATAGTAGTTGATGAAAAAACTAACGAAATTTTAAAGAATAATACTTATGAATACTGTTTGCAGCTCAAAGTATGGAATAAAATAAACCAAAGTATAAATGCTGTGGTGGATTCATTAACCCTAGAAGATTTAATGCAGGAATATAAAAAAATTAACAGCAACCAGTCCTTTATGTATTATATTTAGAAAAGACAGGAGGTTTTATAATGGGAAAGAGAAAAATAGCAAACAATATTACAGATCTTATAGGCAACACACCTCTTTTAGAACTAACAAATCATAATAAGATAAATAAACTTGGGGGAAAGCTTATTGGAAAGCTTGAATACTTCAATCCAGGCGGCAGTGTAAAGGACAGAATTGGATATGCAATGATAAAAGATGGGGAAGATAGGGGACTTATAAATGGAGAAACGGTAATTATTGAACCTACAAGCGGAAATACAGGGATTGCTTTAGCACTTGTATCTGCTGCTAGAGGATATAGACTTATTCTTACCATGCCAGATACTATGAGTATGGAAAGAAGAAATCTTCTAAAGGCATTAGGAGCAGAAGTTGTTTTAACACCAGGAATTGATGGTATGAAGGGTGCTATTGAAAAAGCTTATGAGTTGGCAAAGGAGATCCCTAATTCATTTATTCCACAGCAATTTGATAATGAGGCAAATCCTAAAATTCACAGAGAAACAACGGCAGAAGAAATATGGAGAGATACTGAAGGTGAAGTTGATATATTTGTAGCTGGAGTTGGAACAGGTGGTACAATTACAGGTATAGGCGAGGTATTAAAGGAAAGAAAACCTTCTGTTAAAATTGTAGCTGTTGAGCCTGAAAACTCTCCTGTACTTTCAGGGGGAAATCCAGGACCCCATAAAATACAAGGAATAGGTGCAGGATTTGTACCTAAAATATTAAATATGGATATAATTGATGAAGTTATAAAGATAGAAAATGAAGAAGCTTTTGAAGCTTCTAGAAACATTTCAAAAACTGAAGGACTTTTGGTTGGAATATCTTCAGGTGCAGCTATAGCTGCTGGAACAATACTGGCAAAAAGACCTGAAAATAAGGGAAAAAATATAGTGGTTCTACTGCCGGATACAGGGGAAAGATACCTTTCTACTGCATTGTACGGAGATTAATTTACAAAAAAAGGCTTTGGGTTAGCAGGTACTAACCCAAAGCCTTTTTTTAATTTTAAGAAATCATGTCTCTGGCAAAAATTTTGCGAAGTTTTAAAATATATTATATAGTATTAAATATGGTCTAATTTTATAAAATGGTTTAGGATATGATATAAATTATATTAAAGCTATTTGAAACTAAAATTATTTAAAAAAATGGAGGTTTTTGATGAAATACGATAATCCTTTAGGGAAAGAAAAGGTATTTACATTACTGATGAAATTTTCTATACCTGCCATTGTGGGTATGGTGGTAAATGCTTTATATAATATTGTTGACAGGATGTTTATAGGTAGAAGCAAAGATTTAGCTTCTA
>DUVG01000038.1 GCA_012841175.1 Clostridium sp. | reverse complement strand
GACTACATCTAGCAGAAAACAAAAAACAATTTATTTATATTTAAATATATAAACGCACTAATAAGGTAGTTTTGCTATTTTTCCAGAAAAGCAAACATATTTCTTAATGCCAGGCATTTTAAGTATAATGTTAAATGAAATATATTTTAAAAGATTTTTACACATTTTATTAACATATTTTAATTTTTTAAAATTAAAATGGTATATATGTACACAAAAAAAACAATATTAACGAATTCTATGACAGAGGGTATGTGTTTTAGAATTGCATCCTAAAATATGTTTATAAAAAAATACAGAAGACATTATTATTTGGATACTTCTTAAGGATTGGATACTTCTTAAGAAAAAATATGCATTGGGAAATTTAAAAATTTAAATAAATATTTTTTTCAAAATATTAAATTTAGTAATTTGATTATAAAATAAAAACAAACGCTTTAATTTTGAAAAAATGTTGAAACAAAATCAAATTTAATATATAATGAAATTAAAAATATAGTATTTTGATTACAACTATGTATTAAGGGGAAAAAAGAGGTTATAAGCTTGTATATGAGCCTTTGATAGTGGATTTTACACTTTATTAAATGATTTTAGCTATATTGTTTATTAAGACAAACCTTATATTCCCACTGATACTAAGTTAATAATATAAATAGAATTTTCAATTAGGGAGGAATCTAGGAGAAAATCAAATCTAAATTACAATTAAATTCTTATATAAAGAAGTGTACTGGAGGAGTATTTTTGTTTAAAGCTATAGACTGATTTACAATATTGAATTCAAAATAATTGTAGGATTAATTGTTCTAAAGTTTCAGTATGTACATAACAACAATACAATAATTGTTATTACATTCAAATTTATTTCTAATCTTATTACAAACTCTCTAGTATTTAAAAAATAAAGATATACATGTAATATGATACACATGTTTGTGCTGCGATACTTTAATCTGTATATAAGGTATTTATTTACAAATGCCTTTAAAGGTCTTTTTATTAAGATCATATATTATTAATTTTATGGGAGGAATGGTAATGAAAAAAGTTATCAGTATGCTTGTAGTTGTTGCGATGCTAACTGCTATATTTGCAGCAGGAGTTATACCAAACTCATGGGTTTTAGCATCTCAAGAACTAACACTAAAAGTTGGAAGTGTCCAAGGTAGTTCTGGAACAACAGTAAAAATACCAGTGGAACTTTCAGGAGTGCCAGCAAGTGGGATAAATAATAGTGACTTTATACTTAGCTATGATCCTAGCGTGCTGGATGTAGAAAAAGTGGAACCAGGAGACATTATAATAGGCGGCAGAGAAGACTTTGGTTCAAACGTAAATGCTTCTAGAGGAAGAATAGCAACAATGTTTGTAGACGAAACAGGTGTAGGAGATCGTATGATCGCTACAGATGGAACATATGCAATAATAACAGCAAAGATTTTAAAGGAAGAGCCTACAGCTATAACTCTAGCTAATGACAATGGAGTATTTGCAGACTATAATTTGAATTTAATACCATATAAATTTGAAGCAGGTGGAGTAAACTTAGGCTCAGCACCACCAATAACACCAACACCAACAGTACCAGTAACGGCACCGCCAACAGGTGATGGACCGTTATTAACAGTAGCAAGTGTAAAAGCAAGTGTAGGAACAACAGTTGAAATACCTGTATACTTAACAGGTGTGCCATCAAGTGGAATAAACAACTGTGACTTCATATTGTGGTATGAACCAAGTGTAATTGAAGTAACAAGTATTACACCAGGTGATATAGTAACAGGTGGAAGAGAAGACTTTGGATCACATATAAATAAAGACAGAGGAAGATTGTCTTTCATGTTTGTAGATGAAACAGGCGTGGGAGACCGTATGATTAAAAAAGATGGAGTATTTGCAACAATAACAGCAAAAGTG
>DUVG01000037.1 GCA_012841175.1 Clostridium sp. | reverse complement strand
CATTTACACAATCAAAGGATATACATACGATAGTGGGCAAGGACTCATATGTTAATAATTCAAAATTTAAAGACGATGAAGAAGGCAGTGTTATTATATTATTTACTTCTGAATTGTTAGCTAATGATGGTAGTGAGGGCTTTTCTGAAAATGATATTACCTTTGCCTGCAACGAACATAATAAAGGCTACACAATAGGAATTATATTTTTTAATGGATTTGTTACATATGAAATAAATGAATCTGGACAAAAAATAAACCAAAAAATCAGCTATAAATAAATTCTATACTACTCATATATTTCTTCACCTATGGTTACCTTTGTAATGTACATAACCTTGCATGCATCTGTTCCATGAACAAGGCTACTTTCCCACACGGCTCTCTCCCCACTAGACTTTTCCAAAATATCCACATTTACCAAAGTCCCCTCTAATATCATAAACTCCCCTTTTTTTACCCTTTCTATAGCTTCTAAAATTCTATCATTTCCATGAATTGCATGAACATTATCTAAATGAATTTGCATATACTCTGAAGTAAAGGGATGATCTACGGCATTATAACTATAGATTAAGCATCTATCTCCATGCCTAAAATCAAAAAGTTCTATACTTGAGTGCATTGCTAGTTTACCATGGGCTATGCCAATATCATAAGGAGAAATTGGAACAGCAAGGTCAAAATCATCAGGATATCTGTTTTTAGCTATCATGCGTCCAAAAATCTTGTAATTTGCCAATGGTACAATTTTATACTCAATACCTTCTTTGCTTATTTCAAAAGGCTCTTTTACCGTGATCTTTTCTATTGTAGGCTTTTCGTATATGTTAAATTTCGAAATAAGAGGATCTTTGTTGGTTAAATCAGATATAAATAGACCTGCTAATGCAATAATAGAAACTCCAATAAGAATTATGAGTATTGAGTACATTATTTTGGAAAATACCGATTTTCCCTTTTCCTCACTTAACTCAAGACTTCTTTCAACCAAATTAAAATTGTCTTTATTTTCATCAACTTCTCTTTTATTTGTAGTTTCATCCAAGTTTTATCACCTAAAATCTGTTTTAATATTTCACTTTATTTTACCATAATTAAACTTCCCCTTCAACTACAAATACAAACATTGATATGATAAACAATATATAATTTACATTTTATTCACACATACTTCAAAAAAATAATTTAGAATAGGTCTTGAGTTAATGGAATTACTCTTTTGTTTATACATGATTTTTATTTATACATGATTTTTCTATTCTAAAATTAAATTTTGGAATAGAAATTTTATTTAATAGATGTATAATTTGTAGGAATGGCAAATATACACAAAAACATTAATAAATAGATGTCCATTATATGAAAGAAAGGATTGAAAAAGGTGGAAAACATACAAGTACAAATTAGAAGTTTTGAGGAAGAAGGAAAATTAATATCTTCTTTAAAGGCTGAAATAAATAAAGTTATTATTGGTCAAGAATATATGGTTGACAGAATACTCATTGGTCTTTTAGCAGGAGGGCATATT
>DUVG01000036.1 GCA_012841175.1 Clostridium sp. | reverse complement strand
TCCCAGCAGGTCCAATTCCAAAAACCACATCATTGTTTCTTATTGCATCCACATACTTTTTCTGTCCATGGGTTTTACATTTAATCTGCCTGCCCCTTGCTGTAACACAAACATAATCAGCACAAAAATCATTAACCCTCTCTATTTTATTTTCATCTGCCAGCTGCACCAAATAACCAACACTTTGCTTTGTTATAATTTCACCTTCTATAACAAGATTTATCAATCGTTTAAGAACAGTATTTGCTTTTAAAACGCCCTCATTAGAACCTGATACCTTTATTTCATTGTCTCTTGAAATTATTTTTACATTAAATGCATCTTCTATTATTTGGATGTTTTTATCAAGATCTCCAAATACCTCCATGACATGTTCCACTCTATCAACTTCTAATGTTTTTTCTGTAATACTTTCCAATCAATTTCCTCCAATCTTTTTTGCAATTCCAATATTCTCTATACATTCAATAATAACGTCTGCATAAACGTTGCCATCACTATCTTCTAAAAAATTAATTTTAGTATCTACAATTTGTGAATCTTCTGACATCAAATTCAAAATTTCTTCATAGGCTGCATCAACAGCAGCTTCTTTTGCTTCCTCAATAGATACCTTAGCTTCAACAATCCTGTTTTCATGGTATTTTTCCAGAACAATTCCAAATGGCAACACTAAATTTTCACCTATTGACAGTGGCTTTTTTATCTCTTCTTTATCATATTCTTCATAACCTACTTTTTTATGAAATAAAGGCACTGTTTTTTTAAAAAATAACAAGGTAATATTATTTTTTTTATTCCCTGTACGTATTTTTTCTTTTACATTTAAATGTATTGGCTGTACGCTTTCATACCAAGTCCTAGCCATTACTTCTCCCATTGCATGAACAGTTCTAAAACTCTCTTCATTTAAAATTGGTATAGAACCTGATATTAATACATCACCTTCTTTTACAGTATCTCCTTCTTTTACTAAAGAATATCCATCCTTTACAACAAGGGACTCAATAACCCCATCTTTGGCTGCCACCACATCGCAAGGGATATCCTTAGGAATTATCTTTGGTGCCTCTATGCTTTCTGCCACATTAATCTTTAATTTTGTTCCCTTTACTGTAACACTTACCCAAGATAATTGATTTATCTCAATTATAATGTTGTTAGCAACATTTTCAGTGTTAATACGGTATTTTAATACTCCTGGTCTTACTCCTATTTCATCTAAACAATCTATTATCATTTGTGTTTCTACTTTTTCGTTTCCTGTAATTTCAATTGTCCACACAAAGGATAGCATAATATAAAAAATTACAAAGAACACTGCCAATCCAAGTACAAAAGTCTTTCTTTCTTTGTACTTGTTTATTATAAAAGGCAATCCTCTTTTTTCAACAATTCTCACTCTACATCTAGTTTTTTTAGCAACAGGTCTTAAAAGCTTAAAACCTTTTATACTGATTTTAAGACTTATTTTGCTGTTTTTTTGTTTTTTAATATCCCATAAATATATCTGTCTTTTTGTACATATATTAACAAACTTCTCTAAGAAATATCCTTCAACAATTATAATAACATATCCTCTGATATAATTCCACAATCTTAATAATAACATTTTAATTCTCCCGTATGCAAATTAAGTTTTTTACCTTAAAAACTCTATAGACGTTATTTCTCCATAAATTAATAAGTCTTCTGACGTTATTTCCTTTATAAAAAGTTTATTTCCCATAACCCTTATAATTCCGTCTTTAGTGTTTATTCTTAATCTATCATTTTCATACTCAATGATGCCTTTATAATTTTCAATAAGTACGTTGTTATTGCCATACATAGTGATTTTAGATAGATCCAGTACAATTTCTTTTGGAAGTTCTAAAAATTCACTCATCTTTTCCTTTATACTGCTTTTATTTTTTTCAACTTTTCTTTTTTTTCTCTTTTTCTCTGGCATATATACTCTCCCCACAACCATTATTTTGTACATATGTTCAACATTTCTTTTGGCATAAAATATTACTAAAGCTCATTTACATCTCCAAATTCAAATCCTTTTTCTCTAGCTCCTTTAATAATCATATCTAAAGCATCCGCATTATCTTTTGAAACTGCATGAAGTAAAATCACTGCACCATTATGAAGATTATTCATGACCTTTTCGTATGCATACTCTTTACCTCTCACCTTATCTCTGTGCCAGTCATCATATGCAAAACTCCAAAAAAGGTTTGTATATCCAAGTTCTTTTGTAACCGCTAATGTCCTTTCACTATATTCACCTTTAGGGGGTCTTAAATACTTCATTTTCTTTCCAAAAACTTCATAAAAAGCTTTGTCTAGCCCTGAAATTTCCTCTTCAATTTTTTTGTTATCAAGGCTTGGCAAACTAGGATGGTGTATTGTATGATTCCCAACTACATGCCCTTCTTCTACCATTCTTCTTACTAAATCTTCATGTTCTTTTAAATAAGGTCCTGTTATAAAGAATATTGCATTAACATTGTTATCTCTTAAAACATCAAGTATTTTTGCAGTATATCCATTTTCATAACCTTCATCAAAAGTAAGATATATTTTATTTTGAGAGGTATCCCCTAAATACACTCCTCCATACTTTTTTAAAAGTTCAGGGGCACCTGGATCTGCATCTGGTATTTCATTATACCCTTTTCTTGAAATTCCCCATCTTAGTAATTCATTGCTATAAGAAGCTGTGCTAAAGGCTTCTACAAAAACATCCTCATATTCAGGTATTTCATCTATTACTCCTTCGTTTAAAATACCTGTAATTTCATTGCTAAAATCTATATTTTCAAGACTTATTGAGTAGGAGGTTTCTAAATTAGGCAACTTTTCTTCCGGCTCATTTTTACCCATCCTGATTATCAAATTCAATGCAATAATTACAACTACTATAATACAAAATATTATTCCTTGCTTTTTCATACTGGTCCTCCAAATAAATTAAATAATATACACCTACAATATTTATATAATTTATCTGCATAAAAAATAACCTGTAAAAAAATATCTGCACCAACAAGAACTTGGCGCAGATATTTTAGATTTTTATCATATCATTCTTCTACAGATTTTAATAAGTCATACTTTAAAACAGAACCATCATCTCTTACAGCAGGAATAATAATTTCTTCTTTTTTCTCAACATTAATTCTATACCCACTTCTTTTTAACACATCCAAGATTCCCGCTATCATATGTAGTGAATTATCAAGTTTATCAGGATCTCCAATGGCTTTTACAGTAAAAGGTGGAGTAAAATTTCTTCCGTTTATTATCCATTTATTGACATTGCCCGTTTCATTTATATCTATTATCTTTATTTCTGTCATAGCAACAACTCTTTCATCTTGAATAGATATGGCCTGGGCCTCAGCCGCCTTTAATTCATTTATTAAATCAATAAAACCACTAGGACGCCTTGCCCAAACGCTAATATCTCCATCAATTGTTAAAACAACTCCCTCTCCTTTAACATCAACCAATCCTGCAATTATTTCTGCTCTTTCCTTTTCTCTTATAATAGTTTGCTCTAACTTCTCAATATCATCAATAGCTTCTTTATATTCAGAAAGCTGGGCTTGTAATTCTTCATTCCTATTTTTCAAACCTTCATTTATTCTTTTTTCCTCAATAAGCTGACTTCTCAAATCTTCAAGTCTTTCATTTTGAGCAATACTAGAAGCATTACTGCTGCTAATGCTTTTATATTGCCAGGACAGCATAGTTCCTAATATTAAGCATACTATTGTTATAGATATATTTCTGGCAATTTTCTTCATTTTAAGCCTCCAATTTCCATTTGCTATTTATATTATTTTTTATTGGTAATATTTCGTTAATAAACATATTTTAATAATGCCCCTTCACTTTTTATTTTAGGGATAATTATCTCTTCCTTTACTTGAATATCTATATCATAATATCTTGTTACTAATTCAAACATATCTTCAATCATATACACTAAATAATCTATATTTTCAGGAGGTAAAATAGCTTTAATAACATAGGGCATTGTATAATAGTTCCCATTTATCTTACATCTGTTCCCTTCTGTCCATTCAAACTCTGTTAAAACTGTGATTCTTTCCCCATTTACTGATATTGCCTGTGCTTCCCAAGCCCTGAGCTGATTAATAATGTCTAAAAGTTTATATTCATAAAACATAAACCCATAAATAGAGTCTATTACAATTTCAACTCCTTTACCCTTTACATCAACTAGCCCTGCTAAAATTTGGGCTTCTCTCATTTCTTTTTTTATTGTTTTGTCTACCTTTTCCATGTCGTCTTTTGCATATGCATAATCATCTATCTCCCTATTTATCTCTTTAAGTCTTTTTTCTAATTCTTCATTTATTCTCTGCTGCTCAATAAGTTCTTCTTGCAAAGCATGAATACTTGTTGTTTGAGAGGTCACAAGACGGTTATTATTATCAATGCTTTTATACTGCCAGGATATCATTGTTCCAATTAAAAGACATATAAGGGTCATGGTAAAAACTCTTATAACATTCATTATTCAACAACCTCCACAGCATTAATTAAAGCATCAATTCTACCGCTGTATTTGGGTATAACAATATCTTTTTCATCCTTTATTTGAAATCTTATGTTATTTGGTATAAATTCAAATGTTACTATAGAACTGTTTAAAAAAGCCTCACGGATTTTTTTAGAATCTCCAATAACTTTTATTTCATAAGGAACAGCATACCTGTTTCTATTAATTCTTGTAGTAGGTCCAGCACAAACTATTTCTGTGGTGGAAATTATTCTTTCATTGTTTACAGATATAGCAACAGGTTCTGCTTTTTTTATTTCATTTAAAACTTCATACAAACTATGTTCATGCAAAAGAGGGTCTATAACACCATCTACTATTTCACTTGCATCATTTAAAGTTATAACAACTCCATCCCCTACCATTTCTGTAAGGCCTGCTAAAACCCTTGCCTTTTCCCATTCTTTGGTGATATCTTCACCGCCCCTCTCTTCCACCATATTTCTTAATATTGCATCTCTTTGTATTATACTTTCATCTAATTGTTCCCTTAAACTATCTCCAATAAGCTTTTCACGTTCAAGCTCTTTTTTTAAAGATTCTATAGTTTGAACAGTTGAAATTTCCTCTTGAGATGTATTACTCATTACACTTCTAAATTGTAATGCCAATACAAAACCTAAAATCATAAATACAAATAACAGTATATTCTTTCTATCATTTTTTCTCATATTAAAACTTCCCTTTTTAGTTTTATTAATTATTAAATACCCTATTATTATAATCTTACATCAAAAAAACCTTATTTCAAGTAAGTTAACAAATTCTTAAAAAAATTTTTAGATTTGTATACTGTATTTTTATAAAAAACATAATAGAAAAATACTAGCTTAATTATACTTTTTTTACTAGACTCTGACAAGATGTTGAAAATTAAAAATAGGATGAAAATTTAAATACTATTAATCTTCATCCTATTTTTAATTTATGTTTTTTGATTTTTCAAAATTCTCAATTAACTTTTGCTTATTTCCTTTACTTTATTTACATAAGTGTTGGTTAATTCTTCTGCAAATTCAGCTGAAAAGCTCTCGCTTTTTATCTTACAAACTGGCTGTTCTGCATCTGGCAGAACCAAAACCCATCCTCCATCTTTAAATATTTTAACACCTTCTAAAGTCTCTATACTTTCATTTTCATTTTCCTGTATTATTTGACGGATAACCTTTCCTTTGGCATTCCATGAACACTCAACTTCTTTTTCATATATATGAATATCTGGTATCATTTTCACTAAATCTGAAAGAGTATAGTCATTTGATTTCATAAAATCCAATATTTTTACAATCCCCGCCATGGCATCAAAATTCAGTATAAATTGATCATATACTTTTTCCTTTACATCAGTTGCCAAAATCTTATTCATCAAATCCTGATGAGAAGTTTTAGTCCTTATTACTTTTCCATTGTTTTCATCTGCCAGCTGTTCAATTACATGGCTAGTTGAAATTGGTACAACCACCGTTCCACCTTCAATTGTTCGAAACATAATAAGTGAAATAAGAGCAGTAAACATATCATCTGTCACAATTCGTCCTGTGTCATCAACTAGCATCATTTTTTCTGATGTTTCTTCAATAGAGACACCTAAATCAAAATCTCCCATACTAACCATTTTAGCAAAGTATTCTCTGTTCTTTGAATTTACTTCTTTATTTCCATAACCAATATTAATATTTACCTTTTCTATAGAGCATCCTAAACCTGTTAATAAATCCGTTACGCTATTTAATATAGATTCTGACGGAGAATTTAGTCCAATTTTAAAGTCCAATTTTTCAGATTTTACGTTATTTATGATATTTCTAAGATAAAATTTAGTATAATCAGGTATAATTTCAACATCCTTTATAGAACTTCCTTCACATCTTGTAAAATCTTCTCTTTGAAACATGGTTTCTATTTTTCTCTCTGTACCCCTATCTATGTTGCTTCCACTTTTGTCTATAAAATCAATTTGCAATTTCCCCACATTTTTAGTAGAAGTGCTTATATGAATTCCCCCGTCTACGCCATAAAATCTAGCTGCAGATCTCATAACTGGCAAATGTAAATTTCCAAAATCTAAAACTTTTAAACCTGCTGATATTAATCCTGCAATAAAAGAAATCTTTAACATCTTTGCCGGGTTTGACTCATCTGAACCAACTGCTATTTTCCCTTTTCCTTTAAACAAAGACCCATAAGCAGCACCTAATTTTGACGCATACTCTGGAGTTATGTCTACATTTATTTCTCCAGCCATTCCTCTAAATCCAAAAATAGAACGTATAAATTTAGATCCCCACACAAGATTTGAATTAACTTCTGTACCCTCTTCTACAACTTTTTCAGGCCATATTTTTATATTAGGTTTTATTATTGCATTTTCTTTTATAAGAGTACTATCTCCAATGACAGAACTTTCAAAACAAGATACATTTTGTCTGAGTTTTACTTTGTCGCAAATAACAGTTCCTCTTAATTGCACATTGTTTTCTAACATGTTGTTTTTCCAAATAATACTTCTTTTTATTCCACTTCTCTCACCTATTATATTATTCTCTCCTAAAACAGTAAACTTGTCTAATATAGTACCTTTTTTCACTTTTGTATTTGCCCCTATTACACATGACCCTTCTATTACCACATCATCTTCAATAATGCAATTTTCTCCTACCCATATTCCATCCTCAATTTCTTTTCCTGGTATACTTACCTTTACCCGTTTTTCCAATATATCTTTATGTGCCTGGCTGTATGCGTTTAAATCTCCAATATCACACCAATAATCTTCACTTACATATCCATACATAGGTTTGTCTTGCTTTAATAAAAGTGGAAAAAGGTCTTTACTAAAATCAAATATCTCATTTTTGTTATAGTATTTCAAAACCTCTGGAGAAAGAATATATATTCCTGTATTTACCGTATCACTAAAAACCTCTCCCCAACTTGGCTTTTCTAAAAACCTGGTTATTCTGCCATTTTCATCAGTTACAACCACTCCATATTCTAATGGAATTTCAACTTTTTTAAGAACAAGAGTGGCCATTGATTTTTTACTAAAATGAAAATCTATCGCCTTTTTCAAATCAATGTCTGTTAGGGCATCACCACTTATAACAATAAAAGTATCGTCTAAAAAATCTTCTGCATTTTTAACACTTCCAGCTGTCCCCATTGGCTTATCTTCAACATAATACTTTAAATTTACATCATATTCCCTTCCGTCATTAAAATGATTTTTAATGATATTAGGTAGATATTGCAATGTAACAGCAATGTCTGTAAGGTTGTGTTTTCTCAGTAATTCTATAATGTGCTCCATAACAGGTTTGTTTACTATTGGCACCATAGGTTTTGGAATGTTACACGTAAGTGGTCTTAGTCTGGTACCCTCGCCTCCCGCCATGATAACTGATTTCATTTAATTCATCCTTTCATTAATTTCTTACTTAAAACACAAAAACCATCTATATACCATTTTATTTTCCTCAAACTTAAAACTTCTCTTCTGTATCATAATTTCTTAAAAAGTTATTCACCCCTAACTATTGTTTTCAAGAAATTATATGCAAAATAATATAGAATTTAAAAATATAAATTAATTTCTATATTTAAAGCTTTTGTAATATCTATAGTTTTAATTCATTTTAAAATTACTCAACTTTGTAATTTTATGTTTTAACAATATTTGCATCATTATCATATATAAACATTTACTCTTAAAAATATGTTTATTAAGAAAATTTCCCTTAAAATTAAAAAAAATTTATTAGTGTTCCTTTTACCCTTTTCTTAAGTAACATTTTGTTTTGTTACAAAATATAATAATGCAAAGGAGGAATAATTATGTTTTTTTATAATAGAAGATTTATCCCTCAACAACCTAAAATAGAATCTAGACAACAATATCCTAAAGATACAATTGATGTACTAAGTCTAAAAAATGCAATTTTAAGAAGTTTAGAACACCTATCTGACAATATTGATGAAATAAAAAAAACAATTAATGCACTTAGCAAAAAAATAAACAATATTGAAGCAAGACAAACTCTTTTGGAAAATCAGATTGACTCAGAAGATTTTTCAGAAGATAGAATCTCCCAATCTGATTTATTAAGCATTAAAGCAGAACTTGATATGTTGAAAAAAGGAGGGATTGTTAATAGCAATTATCTAGAACATGACACTAATAATTACTTAAAATCAAATGACGACAGCTATTTAGAACCAAGTGATGACAGCAGTTTAGATGAAAATAGTCTACCTGTCATGCCCGGTTCTGGTTTTGCTAGCATAACAGCGGAGTATTTGAAAAACATCAATAAAAAATAAATTTTAGTAACATAAACAAACTAAATGAATATTATGTTAAATGAATAAAGTATATTTTTATGAATTTAGAAAGGAGAATTTTCATGAAGTATCAACAGGATTTTGTTGGCTCAAAAGCTGAATTTGCTGACTTTATTAAAAAAATAATTCCAGAACTTTTTGCTGGAAAACTTAATGTGGAGGGACGAAATATAGTAGTTCCTGGAGATAGGGATTTAGATTATAAATTAAAATTTACTGAAGAAGAAGATGGCGGTTCTTTCAACTTAAAAGTTTCATGGGAAAATCCAATTGAAGAAGAAGATGATGAATTGGAATTAGAAGTTGATTAGAAAAATTATTGAATCAATATTGTTCAGGGGATAGTTTTTACTTTCCCCTAGAACATTTCAATAAGAGGAGGGAATAAATGTGATTGCTATATCTAAAGAGCCTCTTGAATATGTACTTGGCAAATACGATATAGATGTAGTAAAAATAAGAAACGAATCATATAAAGAAAAAAAAGGTGTGTGGTGGGTACATACCCTAGATGGATTCAAAGTTTTAAAGAAAGTTTCAAACTCTGAAGAGACTTTAAAATATATTATTAGTGCCGTCTATCATCTTTGCAATAATGGTGTTAAAATTCCTGCCATAAACAAAACCAAAGATGGCAGTGATTATGTGAAAATAAATGATTGCTGTTATGTACTATCCGATGCAGCAAAAGGAAAAAATCCTTCATACAACATTGACAAAGAGTTTAAAATTGTTTCAACAGAGTTAGCTAGATTTCATAAAGCATCTAAAAACTTTCATCCAAAAGAAGATACTAAACCTAAAATCCACTTAGGAAAATGGATTGAAGAATACAGTAAAAGACTAGAAGATATGAATAATTTTTATAAAAGAGATTTAAATAATAATCAAAGTGGGGAAATTGGAGAAATTATTTTAAAAGAATTCCCCTTTTTTTATAAGAGAGGAAAGGAAGCAATTTTAGGTCTTGAGGGTAAAGAATATAAAGCATGGGTAGAAAAAGTACAAAAAACTGGTGGGCTGTGTCATCAGGACTTTGCCGCAGGAAATCTCCTCCTTTCTCCTACTGGAGAAGTTTTTGTTTTAGATACTGACTCCCTTACAGTAGATATTCCTGCAAGAGATATAAGAAAACTTTTAAATAAAATAATGAGAAAAAACGGCAAGTGGTGCCAAGATATTTTAAAGTCATTTATTGATACCTATCAATTGACTAATCCATTATCTTCTTCAGAATGGAAAGTTGTTAAATTAGATTTAATGTATCCTCATTTATTTTTAGGAGCTATGAACAAATTTTACTATCAAAGAGATAAAGAATGGGGTTATGATAAATACCTTAAAAAAATAAAAGAAATCTGTGATTTTGAAAAAACTCTTTCTCCTATATTAGATAATTTTGACTCCTTAATACCAGATTCATAACACCCTTAAATACATTTTTTAAGGCAAACTGTAAACATGAAAGGATGTAGAGTATGGAAAGTAAAACAAACAACCTGCACCAGCTAGCAACTAGAGTATTAAAAGAATATGATATAAAGGCTGATGAAATCAGTATAATTCAAAGTGCAAATGTAAAAACAGTGTGGAAAATAAATACAAACAACAAGTTACTTTGTCTAAAAAGATTAAAACATACATATGATAAGACTTTATTTTCTGTAAATGCACAAAATTATATCAAAAATTCTGGTGGCAACGTCCCTGGAATAATAAAAGATAAAAACAATAATCTTATTGTAAAAATAAATGATGAATTATTTGTATTATATGAATGGATATACGGCAAGGATCTGAACTTTAATAATTTAACGGATTTAGAAGAAGCTATAACAGGTCTTGCTAAATTTCATGTGTTCTCAAAGGGATATATACCTCCCTCTGATTCTAAAATATCCACTAAATTGGGTAAATGGCCTAATCAATATGAATCCATGAGAAAAAAAATAACTTCATGGAAAAGTATTGCAAAGGAAAAACAAGAGTTGTCCAGTTATAACACATTTTTAAAATATTGTGATGATATATCCAATTTATCAGATAAAGCTTTAAATTTGTTAGAATCATCATCTTACAAACAATTAACATCTGAAAAATCCGGTAGTGTAGTTTTATGCCATCAAGATTATGGAAAAGGAAATGCTCTTTTAACCAAAGATGGGGTATATGTCATTGACTTAGATGGAGTAACATTTGAGCTTCCTGCTAGGGACCTTAGAAAAATAATAGGGAAAATTTCAGAAAATAGAGGCTATTGGCACCAACCCCTCATTTTAGATGTTATAAATTGGTATTCAAAAATAAATCCTTTGACACCAGAAGAGAAGAAAGTGCTTTTTATTGATCTTTTATACCCTCATTGGTTTTATGGACTTGTTAAAAATATTTTTAAAAACAATAAACTTGAAAACTCTAGTAAAATAGAAAAAATTGTAAAACTTGAATTATCAAAAGTTCCTTTACTTGAATCTTTAATAAAAAGAGGTGATTAACATGAAAATTGCTTTAATTTGTACAGAGAAACTCCCTGTTCCTCCAGTTGCCGGCGGAGCAGTTCAGCTGTATATATCAGAGACATTGCCGTATATATCCAAAGACCATGAAATAACGGTTTTTAGTTTAAGTCACCCTAGCCTTCCTAATGAAGAAATTCTGGATGGAGTAAGGTATATAAGGGTAGATGCAAAAACTTCTTCTAGTTATTCCAAAAAAATAAAAGATTTATTAGACGACAATACCTTTGACCTTATACATGTTTTCAACCGTCCACGCTGGGTTCCTCTTTTGAGCGAAAATTTACCTAATACAGGATTTAGTTTAAGTCTTCACAATGAAATGTTTCATCCTGGTAAAATACCTGAATCTAAAGCAATTCAGTGTATAAAAAGAGTGGAGTTTATAAATACTGTAAGTAAATTTATCGCTGATGGGGTAAAAAAGTTATATCCAGAAGCAGCTGACAAATTAAATGTTGTCTATTCAGGTGTTAATGTAGAAAAGTATAGTACAAACTGGTCTTCTACTGGAATAGCAAATAAGTCAATTTTAAAAAAACAATATAATTTGTTGGATAAAAAAGTAATTCTTCATGTTACCAGATTAAGCCCTAAAAAGGGAACTCATATTGTTATATCTGCAATGAAAAAAGTAGTAAAAACTCATCCTGACGCCGTTCTTGTTATTGTAGGCAGCAAATGGTATGGTAAAAATGAAGAGGATGAATACGGAACATATTGTAAAAATCTTTGCAATGACATTTCTGATAATGTTATTTTTACAGGATTTATCCCTCCTTCTGAAATACCACAATTTTATAATTTAGGAGATATATTCGTATGTGCTTCTCAATGGGAAGAGCCTTTAGCTAGAGTGCATTACGAAGCAATGGCTGCCGGTCTTCCAATTATAACAACTGACAGAGGTGGAAATGGAGAAATATTTGTGCAAGATGTAAATGGTCTTCTCATTAAGGATTATAACAACCCAGACTCTTTTTCCCATTATATAAATTATCTTCTGTCAAGACCTAATGTAGCAGAAGAACTTGGCATCAATGCAAGAAAATCAGCTGTAAACAACTATACTTGGCAAAGGGTAGCTAATGAGATATTTGCTCCTATAAAAAATATTGATCCTAGCACCTTCCCCAACAAAGGAGTAATTACAAATTCTTTTTTAGATATGGAAAATAGAAAGGAACCTTTAAATTATGATGATTTTTTCTCAAGTGAGTTTTAATACATAGGAAAAATTTATGCACTTATCTTAAAGGATGTGATTAAAATGAGAGTCATACTTGTAACTGGAGGCGCAGGGTTTATAGGCAGCAACTTTATAAAATACTTTCTTCGCAGAAATAAAGATTTTCTTGTAGTAAATATGGATAATCTTGGACCTTCATCAAACCTTAACAATCTTAAAGAGTTAGAAAGATCTCCAAGATATCATTTTGTAAATGGAAACATATGCAATCGAGAACTTGTTAATTATGTAATAAAAAGGCATAGACCAGATGTAATAATTAATTTTGCCGCAGAAACAAATGTCAATAAAAGCCTTGCAAATCCTATTGCATTTTCACAAACTAATGTACTTGGCACTCTCACTTTATTAGAGAGCGCCAGGTATTTTTGGAGCAAAAACAATTTTAAAGGCAAACTTTTTATTCAGCCATCTACCTATCAGGTATATGGAAGTACTTACAATAATGATGAGTTTTTTACGGAGGATTCTAATATATCTCCTCAAAATCCTTATGCAGCATCAAAGGCTAGTGCTGACCTTATTGTAAAATCCTTTTGCGACTCCTATAGTTTCCCAGCAGTAATAGCAAGGAGCTGTCAAAACTATGGACCTTCTCAAAACATTAAAGAATTTATTCCTTCATGTATTTTTAATATTTTAAATAATATAGAAATCCCTATACAGCAGGATGCTTCAGTAAGAAAGGAATGGATTCATGTTTTAGATAATTGTGTAGCCTTAATAAGAATAATGTTTTATGGAAAAGTGGGTGAAATTTATAATATAGGCTCTGGATATGAGCTTTCTGACTATGAAATATCCCAGGAGCTTTTAAGGCTTTCAGGAAAAGCTTATGACAAAAGCAAAACCGATAATAACAAACGCTGTGTCTTAAACAGTTATAAACTAAAAAACAACTTAAACTGGGGAACAAAATATCCACTTACAAACGGATTAATGGACACCATCCATTGGTACAAAGGATTTTTTTCTAACAGTAAATAGATATTGTTTTTCCTGCAGGTAAAAAACACTGTTTTTTTGCAATAAAAATATCCTGAACTTTTTATAAAGTAGATTATATATAAAATAGTTCAGGGTATATTTATATATTTTATTTTCTTTAAATTTTATAAAAAAGGAGCTGCGGAAAGGAGTTTTAAACTGCCTTTAAACCACAGCCCCTTTTGTGGGGGGCACTAATAATAATAGGGGTGTTTTTTTAATCCTAAATATGAATATCGTAATAATATATTCTATCAGGTGTTATAACTTCTTTATACAATTTGCATCCTGGCAATCCTAAACGTCTTATTAAATCAATTGCTTTTTTAAGATCTTCATATTTGAATTTTACTCCTAGGTTACAAAGTTCTGTCATTAACTCTCTGGGCATATAAGTTATTTCACACTTTATACCTTCATCCTTCATTCTGCGCTCAAGTATAAAAGCATGTGACCTTATTTCTACACCTGCATAATAATATTCCATAAACTCACCCCAAATTTACTCTTCTATATACTCCCTTTTATTATCTAATGGATTCCATTTTTGTTCTGGGAAGAATTTAGTAGGGAATGGTGTTTTCTTTTTGTCATTAAATGTCTTACAGTTTTGGGAGTGGCTTACATTTTGTTCAGGAGGCACTGGACAATATCCATATGATGGTATTAACAGTTGCACAACACATTCACATTTAACAATAAAGAATACTCCTACATCGAGTGTTAACATTCCTGTAGCTTGATTCAACATATCATTAAAAGCTTCTGCTAGTGCTTCTACCTTTATAATTGAACCTTCCACTTCACGTTTTTTCTTTTTCTTGCCTCCATCCCAGAAGCTATCGCATGATTTTGCAGACCCTGACTGGGATATACAATTTGGACAGTATATCTCATTAATAGTTAAATTGAAAGCAGCTTCATCAACCTGTTCTAATTGTTCTGCACCATCAGAATAATGAATAGTGTATCTCAATTTAACAAATAACTTTAGTTTTTTATAACCTGGTTTTGTAAGTGAATCTGTTTTTGATATAACTTTAACTTCAACAATAGTAAAATCAGTAGCACCTTCATAGGTAAATGATGGATGACATATATCTCCACCTTTTTTAAGGACAACTGTCCTGGTAATACAATCTCTTAATGCCACCTGGTCAAATACTTTTGGAACTTGTATACACACTAACTCATTAGGTGGTGGAAAACAACTTGGATTTAAAATCTGACCAGCTTCAATTCTAGGACCACGTTCACTAGACATAAAAAAACCTCCTTTTTACATAATACCTTAAAATATCTTCATACCTTCTGTAATTTATCCATTATTTTATCTACGCTCATCATTGAGCCTCTAAGTATATTCATCTACATTATCATTATATTAGGTATTATTAAAAAGGTTACACTTTTAAAGGCTTATAGAGAAAAAAATTGACATAAAAAACTTCTCTATAAATCTAAAGTCTCATTCATACTACCTGTTCTATATCCTTTTAAATCTAGCGTTGTATATACAAATCCAATTTTATTAAATTTATCTGATATATCTTCCATTATTTCTTCATTTAAAAATTTTAATCTTTCATTTGGAGACACTTCAATTCGTGCTATATCACCATGATGCCTTACTCTTACCTGTCTAAAACCTA
>DUVG01000001.1 GCA_012841175.1 Clostridium sp. | reverse complement strand
TGAATCAAAAGAGTATGCAGGAATATATATGGGGGATCAGTGGAGAAGAGATGGCTCTTATCATCAAGGGATAGTTTGGACCTGGCCTCTAGGTCAATTTATAACTGCATATGTAAAAGCAAATGGATATACAAAAAAAGCAAAAGAAATGGCGTTAAGATTTATAGAACCTTTTAAAGATCATTTAGAAGATGGGTGCTTAGGTTCTATAGCAGAGATATTTGATGGAGATGAGCCTTTAATACCTAGAGGGTGTTTTGCACAGGCATGGAGTGTTTCAGAAATACTCAGGGCGTATGTTGAAAATGTTTTAAAATAATTTAAGTTTATGCACATTTTAGTACATTTTAAACAGACATTCATAAAAAGATATTATTTAATATCCCTTATAAATGAATGTCTGTTTAATATATAATTTTATAACATTTATAGAATATTGTTGTAGATGAGGTGTTTGAATTGTCATTTTCATCGACGGTGAAAAATGAATTATGCAGGATAGATGTTAGTGACAGGCTTTGTATGTTAGCTGAGCTGTCAGCTGTAGTTAGAATTAACGGCCTTGTTAAAGTAATTAACCATAATGAAATAAATTTGAGAATTACAACTGAAAATTCTGCTTTAGCAAGAAGAGTTTTTTCTATAATAAAAGAACTCTATGGTATAAATGCGGAAATAATAATAAGACGAAATCCCAAATTAAAGAAAAATATCATGTATATATTAATATTAACTTGTTCAAAAGGATTAAAAAAAATACTTGATAATATGAATATTATATGCGGTAATAAAGAATCAAAAACAATTAAATATTTTCCTTGCGAAATTTTATCAAAAAATAGAGAATATCAAAAAGCATATTTAAGAGGTGCATATTTAGCTTCAGGTTCAATGAGCGACCCAGAAAAGACTTATCATTTAGAAATAATTGCTCAAAGAATAGAGCTAGCAGATGAATTAAATGATTTAATTAATGCTTTTGAACTAAATTCTAAAGTAATAAAAAGAAAGTCCAATTATGTTGTATACTTAAAAGAGGGGGAAAACATAGTTGATTTTTTAAATATTATAGGCGCTCATACATCCCTTTTAGAACTTGAAAATGTTAGAATACTTAAAGAAGTACGAAATAATGTTAACAGAATTGTAAATTGTGAAACAGCAAATTTGCAAAAAACAGTAGATGCTTCAATAAGACAGGTTGAGAATATTACATACATAAAAGAAAATTTAGGTTTTGATAAATTGCCTAAAAACTTACGTGAAATAGCCGTATTAAGGTTAAAATATAGTGATTTTAGTTTAAAAGAGTTAGGGGAAATGTTAACACCGTCTCTTGGTAAATCAGGTGTTAATCATAGGCTTAGAAAACTTGATAGTATTGCAGATAAAATTAGACATGAGAAAGGAGAAATAAAAAATGGTTGAAAAAACTATTAAAATAATTAATTCATCAGGTCTCCATGCAAGGCCGGCAGCCCTATTTGTTCAAACAGCCAATAAATACACATCTGAAATTTGGATTAAATATGGCACTAAAAAGGTGAATGCTAAAAGTATAATGGGTCTTATGTCTTTAGCAATTTCTAAAGGTTCTGCTATTATAATTGGAGCTGAAGGAGAAGATGAAGAAATTGCAATAAAAGAGCTTGAAGATCTTATTATATCTGGATTGGGAGAGTAAGCTTTTTTATTTGTATAAAAACATATAGAAATATAATTATAACCACATCAAAATTTATTCCCTCTTCGAACTTTAGAAATACATGGGTGATATGTATGTTTAAATCATATATATACATTAAATAATTAGTAATTGGGGGGAATAATGTATGAAACTTATGAAAAAAAAGCGTTTTAGTGCATTGATGGTTGTAATTATTTTTATTATTGCAACTATAACTGCAAACGCAGCTCCACTCTACGGAGATATTAATAAGGATGGAGCAGTCAATTCTTTAGATAGTGCAGCTATGAGCAGGCATGTTTTAGACATTAAAAAAGTTACTGACACTTCTATGATGGATCTTAGTGGAGATGGTATAATTGATTCAAGGGATTATGTTTTAATAAAGAGGTACGTTTTGGGTATAATAGAATCATTTCCTGTTGAAGAAATGAATCCAACACCTACTCCAGATCCAAATGATGATGAAGCATGGAAAAACAATACTGGAACAATTCAATTGGGAAGCAGAATAACTGTTTCAGGTGAAGGAATATCTGTAAACGGTTCCGTTGTTAATATAACAGCTGGTGGTGATCACGTTGTTACAGGAACACTAACAAATGGTATGATATGCATAAATACCCAAGAAAGAGTTAAATTAAGATTAAAAGGTGTTAACATAACCAATCCTAATGGACCTGCAATTTATTTTGAAAATGTAGACAAAGGATTTATTACAATATCAAAAGATACTGTAAACTATTTAACTGATGGAAGTTCTTATAGTGATGAAGAAGCTACAGCCACTTTATTTAGTAGAGATGATCTTGAAATCAAGGGTGGTGGTACATTACATATTAAAGGAAACTACAAACATGGTATAAACAGCAATGACGATTTGACTATTGAAGAAGGAAATATTTTTATAGAAGCTACCACTGACGGCATACATACAAATGAAAAAGTGAAAATCAAAGGAGGAAATGTTAACATCACTGCTGGTTCAGATGGTATTGATGCTGGAGAGGCTATAACCATTGAAGATGGAACTTTAAATATAAATGCAGCAGGCGATGGAATAAAATCTGCAGAAGATATTACCATTACAGGGGGAGACTTTAAACTTGAGACAGATTCAGATGGTATAGACAGCAAAATGAATCTTATAATTGAAGATGGAAACTTTGATATAAAGTCAGATAAAGACGGATTAAAAGCAGGTGGATACATTAATATTACTGGTGGCACATTTGATATTGCAGCAGCATCTGAAGGTATTCAAACTGACGATTATGTTGAAATAAACGGTGGAAACTTTAAAATAAAAGCTAGTTCTGGTATACGTGCAGAAAAGGATATAATAATAAATAGGGGAACTCTTCATGTTACACAGCCAAGAGAAGAACTTGAATCAATTAACGGACAGATAAAAGTAAATGGTGGACAATTAAATATAACAGTAAGTGGAAATGAGTTTATAGCTGATAAGAATAATAAAATTTTGACAGGTGACATTATCTTTTCAGAACCTAGTAAAACTTTTAGCAATCAAATTTCCGTTAGCTTAGATACTAAAATTAATAATGCAGAGATTAGATATACAACTGATGGAAGCGTTCCAACTAGTAGATCAACACAATATACTAGTCCTTTGTCCTTTACAAAAACTACACAGCTTAGAGCACAGGCTTTTGTTAATGGAAATCCAGTAGGGGAAATGGGAACATCTATATATGTTGCTACTCAAGTAAATACCAGGCATGATCTTCCAGTTTTAATTTTAGATGCATATGGAAAATCAAAGCCAGGTCGTAATTATATAGATGCAGCTTTTATGTTGTTTGAACCAGGAAACAACAATGAAGTTTCTTTCACACAACAACCAGCTGTTGCTACTCGTGCAGGTTTTAGGCTGCGTGGACAATCATCAGCTAATTTTGAAAAAGCACCTTACAGAATTGAGTTGTGGGATAATGAAAATAATGATGCAAAATATCCACTATTAGGTATGCCAGAGGACGGAGACTGGATATTACTTTCACCATATCCAGACAAGTCTTTGATGCGTAATGCATTAGCTTATGAACTTGGCAGAGCTAAAGGATTACAGGCACCAAGATATAGGTTTGTAGAAGTATATACTAATTTTAACAATGGTGTAGTAACTGATACTGCTTACCAAGGTGTATATTTACTTGTTGAGAGAATAGAAATAAATTCTAGACGCCTTGATATAGCACAGCTTGAAAAAGAACATTTATCTGAACCAGAGATTAGCGGTGGTTACCTAATGCAGTTTAACATGGGTGTAGCTGAATCACCTATAATAAGAGGTAATGGCTGGAGTGATCTTGAGGTTACAGAACCAGATGATTTGACAAGTGAACAATTAGCATGGATAACTGACTATATTCAAAAAACACATAATGCTATCCACACTTCAAACCCATCAGATCCTAATACTGGTTATCCGGCATATATAGATGTAGATTCTTTTGTAGATTATATAATACATAATGAGTTAGCACGTCAAGGTGACTCATATATGAGAAGTACACGTATATATAAAGATCGAGGAGGAAAGCTTGTAGCTGGGCCACTTTGGGATTTTGACTTGGGATATGACAGCTTTACTGGTATGGGAGGCTTTTTTGGTGGAGGCAGTAGTATAGAAGGATTTCAATTCCAGTCAATGATGGGGGGCTTTGGAATGGGTTCTCCTTGTGACTGGTTTGAAACATTAATGTATGACCCAAGCTTTCAACAAAAAGTTAGAACTCGTTGGCAAGAGCTGCGTAGAGGTCCTTACTCTGACCAACAGCTTATAGCTTTAGTTGATTCACTAGCCGCTCAATTAAAAACCGCTCCAACTCGAAATTTTAATAAATGGAGAATATTGGGAACTTCTAATGTAGGTGGTTTTGGTACACAAGTTACCCAAACTTGGGAACAACAGCTAGACATTTTAAAAGACTTTCTAATTAAAAGGGCTGCTTGGTTAGATAATTGTGGCTGGGCACCAACTCCTAACGGCGGTGGCGGCTGGGATCCTTGGAATCCAGGCGGCGGAGGTGGCTGGGATCCTTGGAATCCAGGAAATGGCGGTGGCGGTTGGAATCCGTGGAACCCAGGCGGAGGTTTTTAATTTTAAAGAAAATCAATAGAAATTCTATGGAATGTTAGATAAATTTAAATACTAAAAAGAAGCTGTGTTACTAAAAAAATTAGTGCACAGCTTCTTTTAATATTTCTTCAAAAAAGGTGATGTCTCTTATTGTCGATATCTTTTTTTTATTTGACAAAAGCTTACAATATTTTATGAAGGGAAAATTATATTGGTAGAGAAATAGTAATAATAACCATTAGTGAAGGAGGATTATTTTGAAAGTTAAAATTTCGTATAAGGGAACAATTTTAATTGCCTCTTTAGCAGGCGAATTAGATCATCACTCTGCTGAATATGTAAGGCAAAAGATTGACAATGAATTAATGAAGTCATCTAATAGAGATATGATTTTAGACTTTTCAGAAGTTAGTTTTATGGACAGTTCTGGAATAGGAGTGGTTATAGGGAGGTATAAAAATATTCAAAAGCTAAATGGTAAGTTGGCGATAATTAACTTAAATAGTCAAGTTAGACGAATATTTGAAATGTCGGGTTTACTTAAAATAATACCAACTTATGACAATGTAGAACATGCTATAAAAAATGTAAAGGGGAATAAAAATGCAGCCTGTAAATGAGATGAATTTAGAATTTTCTAGCAAATCAAGGAATGAAAGTTTTGCAAGGGTTGCTGCGGCAGCTTTTGTATCACAACTTGATCCTACGTTAGAGGAACTTGCAGATGTTAAAACTGCAGTTTCAGAAGCAGTAACTAATGCAATAATACATGGTTATGAAAACAGAGATGGATTAGTTAAGATGAATTGCAAACTATTTCATAACTCAGTGGAGATTACTATTAGTGATGAAGGAAAGGGGATTGAAGATATATCACTTGCAAGGCAGCCCATGTATACCTCTAGACCTGAAATGGAAAGGTCTGGTATGGGATTTACCGTTATGGAAAGCTTTATGGATAAGATTGAAATAAAATCTGAGGTTGGAAAGGGCACTAAAGTGGTTATGTTTAAAACCTTTGAATCTATTAAAAAATAGTTATTTATAAGCAAATGCTGATTATTTTATATAAAACTATTATTTTAAAATAAGTGTTTTTATAACAAATATTATTACAATATAAAGTATATAGGAGTAACTATGGATGATTTATTTGAAAAAGAAACTTTGGATTTAATTGAAAAAGCTAAAAAAGGTGATAAGCAAGTTCAATCTGTTTTGGTTGAAAAAAATATAGGCCTTGTTTGGAGTATCGTTAGAAGATTTCAAAACAGGGGATATGAGTCTGATGACATCTTTCAAATAGGATGTATTGGACTTATTAAAGCCATTAACAAATTTGATGACTCTTTTAATGTGAAATTTTCTACATATGCAGTTCCTATGATAATAGGTGAAATTAAACGATTTATAAGAGATGATGGAATGATAAAGGTAAGTCGTTCTTTAAAAGAGTTAGCTAATAAAACCAGGATAACAAAGGAGATTATGGCGAAGGAGTTTGGAAGAGAACCTTCCATTAATGAAATTTCTAAACGTCTAGACATTCCAAAAGAAGAAATTGTTATGGCTTTAGAAGCAAGCTATACTCCCGAATCCTTGTATAGTGCAGTAGGGGAAGGGGAAAATTCTTCAATGTTATTGATTGATAGAATTGATAATGAAAGAAGTGATAATGAAGTAGACCTTGTGGATAAAATAGATTTAAGGAATGTATTAGAAACATTAAAACCACGAGAAAAACAAATAATTATTTTAAGGTACTACAAAGAGAAAACACAGTCGCAAATTGCGAAAATGCTTGGTATATCTCAAGTACAAGTTTCTAGAATAGAAAAAAAGATATTAGAAGATATACGAAAAAAAATGAAGCATGTATAAATAACGTCTCCTATATTGTAATTTATATATTATATAATTTTTTGTATATTGTTTGAAGAACTTCAAATACTATATACTACTGTTTTTAAATATATAAATTACGAAGGTGAAAATATGACAGGAGCAATAATAAAAAACAAAATATTTTTAATTATATTGGCTTTATTAGTAATAGTTGGAGTTTTAATTATTTGTATTAATTTTCAAAGAAAAAACGAAATTCCATCAAAAGGAGTTTTTGTAATAGAGGGCCCTCAAAACTTGGAAATAAGCTAAGTAACTTAAAAAAGTAATTAAAAAAAGAAGGATTTCTAAACTAATTATAGAATATAATATAAAGTACTTTTATTGTTAGAAAAATTCATTCCTCTAATGGCGTAAAATTACAAGTCAATTGCTTAATTTAAAATAAGGTGGTAGTAAAATATGAATGTAGAACATATAAATCCATTTATTGAAGCAAGTCAGACAGTATTAAAGCAAATAACAGGGATAGACGCTAAGTTAGGAAAAATATTTGTAAAAGATTCTCCTTATGCAAGTGACAATATACTTATCATTGTAGGACTTACAGGAAAGATGAGAGGACAGGCTGTTTTTGCTATGAATCAGTCTGTTGCTTTGGATATTGCGTCAAGTATGATGGGGGGAATAGAAGCAGTTGAACTGGATGAAATATCAAAAAGTGCCATATCTGAGCTTGCTAATATGATACTTGGAAATACAGCTACTATATTATATAACAACGGAATTGGTATTGAAATTACTCCACCTACCTTTCTAATGGGAGATAATATGCAAATATCAAATTCTAAAATGACAACTATATGTATTCCTATTTTACTTGACGATAATAAACAAATGCAAATTGATATTTCAATAGTTAAATAACTCAACTTTCGCAGGACAATAATGAGAGTTTTTCCTTTAGGAATATGGGTAACGCATTAATAAAGTAGTCAATAAACTCACTTATTTGTTCCTTAGAAAGCATAAGTTTTTGTTG
>DUVG01000035.1 GCA_012841175.1 Clostridium sp. | reverse complement strand
TTTTCAAATAACTGCATAGAAAATGGATATGATTCAGAGAAAATCACTTGTTTTTGTCGAACTGTTAGATTTTCAATTTCTATTTTCATAGGACTATTCTCATGTAAATACGCAGTAAGCAGTTTAGTACCTTATGCCTTTAAAACTATAATAAAAAACAAGTTATTATGCAGCACATTTAATCAAATCCTCTGTTGAAGCAGATAGTAAAGCATGTAATGCAGTGGTGATTTTTTGTCCTTTATCAGTGAGAACATATTTTCTTTGGTTAGGTAATTTTCTAATTATGCCATGAGTACGAAGTAATGACAAATGACGACTAATTCGAGATGATAGTTTTTTACCAGTCATTTTCTTAGACCACGTTGACCCTGATAATTTATTTTGAAGAGCTTTGTTTGTTATAAAACCTACATCAAAAATTGGATCAGCGATACTTTTTAAAAGTTCCATATCTTTGCCCATGATATCAAGACCTCTAAATCTTTTAGATTTTACAATCAAAGGTTCAGTAATCTTTTCCATGATTTTTTCTATAGAGGTTTTATCAGAAACAGTTGAAATATGTTCAGTAAAACAATTAATTCTATCGTTTGAAACTTTAGCACGAACATTTATATCTGCTATTCCTTTACGCATTGGTAAGAGCTTTTTAGATTCAGATTTTTTCTGTCCTTCGGTGTGACGGTGTATAAGATATTTCTTAGGATTATTCATTGTCATTTCAAAGCGAAGGACGTTTTGTTCATTGTAAAATTTAACACTGTTTTGATCTACCCAGTGACGAATTCGCATACCGTCGTGCCATAAATTTACCCTTGTTAATAACTCTGGATTAGACAATAGATGTGGCTGACCATTCTTTTTTACAGGTCGTCCCATATATTTTAATACTCTTTCACTATTACCAGTTATCAGTGCATGACGAAGGAAATTATCCATCAGAGGTTTTAAAGAGTCGGGATCATTAAATATATAATCTTTTGCAATTTCACTTTGCCATAAGGTCCAGTAATATTTCATTTCATCTCCTAATATATCTGACATAGACGGAAATACATCTTTTGAAAATCCCGAGAGCATATTTTCCCAATTTGAATTTAACTGTTCATCTAGCAATTGCTGTGCAAGTTCATAATCGTCGATATGTAAAAACTTATTCCCATGTATAATATATTTGCAATTTTTCTTATCTAAAGAACGACGTAACCACTCCCTACCGTTGAGAGCAATTTGAATATTATAAGGAGCCCATGTTTGAAGTCTTATACTCATGAACCCATAGTCATTATGATCAAAGTAAAAATATAAATGTTTGCATCTTGATTTTTCAGCTTTCAATTGAGGATAACCTGCTTTAGCATCATATTTTGAACGAAAAGTAGTACAAGATTCAAGACATGACCAAACTCCTATCAGTCCTTCATTTATACCATGTTTTCTCTGTTCTTCATGTGCTAATTCTTCTTTTCTTATATTACACGATGGAATATATATAATATCTTTACCACAAGCTTTTTGTGAGTATTCATTTGCATTCTCAATAATTAAAGATGATTGTTTTGTTACCCATTCCTTATAATTTTTATTTAGTACTCCCTGAGCCATTAAAAATGACTGCATTCCCAGAGCATAAGCTATTGGACGAAGATTTCCTTTAAAAATAATTCTATCAAAACCTTTAATAGTACCCTTGATTAATGACCCAAATCTATGTAATAATGTATCCATGCGTTGCTCCTTATCCTTATTTTTTTTATTGGTAAATTAATTATAAGTGATTAGCAACGCATTTTTCAACTATTCAAATAAAGTTCGGGTTTTTATTGGGTTGTGGGCGAAGCCCACTTTAGTTTCAAGGTATAGTATTTGGTTTGTCTGACAATCTTCTCCGCCTATACGATATTTAAGAGTTAATACTAATTCGTTTCCGGCACCTTTATACACCA
The DNA here is from genome assembly GCA_012841175.1 of Clostridium sp. GTDB lineage: Bacteria > Bacillota > Clostridia > Acetivibrionales > Acetivibrionaceae > Herbivorax. The sequence goes on along the minus strand of DUVG01000035.1, from coordinate 70 downwards.
ATTTTATTTTATTATCATCTTCATCATTTTTCTCAGGTCTAATCTCACCTATCTCAAGTCCTCCTATGTT
>DUVG01000034.1 GCA_012841175.1 Clostridium sp. | reverse complement strand
TATTTGACGATGGAATAGGCTGTCCAAACTTTAAAAAAGGATTTGGACTAACTTCAATGACCCAAAGGGTAAAAAATATAGGTGGTGACATTGTTTTTGGTTCTGACGGAGAAAGCGGCTTTAATATTAGGTTAGAAATTCCTTTAGACTAGATTAGATATAGATAAAAACAAAGGCTTTTTTAACAAGGGAGGTATTATATAGAATATGATTAAAGTATTAATTGTTGATGATCAAATTATTTTGCGTGAAAGCCTTAAATTTATTATTGAACAAGATGAAGATATAAATGTAGTTGGTTTAGGAGGAAACGGTAAAGAGGCCTTTTCCCTGTGCAAAAAATTAAATCCTGATGTGGTTTTAATGGATATTATGATGCCTGAATGCGATGGCGTAGAAGGTACAAGGCTTATTAAATCAAAATTTGAAACAATAAAGGTAATAATTCTAACAACCTTTAATGATGAGAAAAATGTATCAAGGGCAATAAAAAATGGTGCAGACGGATACGTATTAAAGGATATTTCCCCTGACCAGTTGATTCTTGCTATAAAAAGTGTTTTTAAGGGATTTAGTATAATGCATCAAAGTACACTAAATACTTTTGCAGACAGTAAGGAAAAAACAAATGAAAAATCAACAACTGCCAAAACAGAAAAAATAAATGTGAAACTGGGCAAAAGAGAACTAGAAATTTTAAATTTAATTGTTGAAGGTAAAAATAACAAAGAAATTGCAGAAACAATGTATATCTCTGAAGGAACTGTTAAAAATACCATTTCACATATGCTTGATAAATTGAATTTGAAGGACCGTACACAACTTGCAGTTTTTGCTGTCAAAAATAATATTTTGTAATTTATTAAGGCATCTTACAATGAAATTAATTATAGGTTCCGCTTAAATATGTATAATTAGGCAAGATCCTATTACTCATGTCACTTTCTCTTTGTATTATCTGTTTTATAAATTTCTCAATATCTGCAAAAAACAAATTATAATCAGGTGAAATAAATAAATTTGGATTTAATTTATCATAATATTTTAAAACTTTTAAATTGGAAGAAACTCTTTTATAAATATACTCTGCACTTTTGTAATTGACAGTATCATCCTTCAAACTCTGTGCAATAAATATAGGAGTTTTTACTTCCTCTAAAATATGCTTGGTTTTTCTAAGAAACATACCAAAATTCACTAATTTAGATATGGAAAATTCCGTGGATGTTTTTGCATATCTTTTCATATTGTTAAAATCCTTTGTTTTAAAATCAATTAGTATATTATAATATATACTTTTCATATCCCAATGATATATAGGAACATTTATAGTAATTACCCCAAAATTTTTAAATCTTGTAGCAAAATTTATTGCTATAAGTCCTCCCATATAAAGACCTATTATAACTATTTTTTTGCATTTAGATTTAAGATAAATTAAACCAGACTCTGCAGACTCTATCCAATCCCTATAACTTGTGTTAGAAAATGTTCTTCTGTTTTCCACACTGGATTTAAGGGATGGGCAAAATGTAATAAATCCTTTTGACTGTAAATATTCACTTAAAGGTTCAACATCTGAAGTAGTTCCATTAAAACCATGTATTATAAGACAGCCTATTCTATGTTTCATTAAATTCACAGCTCCAAGTCTTTTTTAGTCACAAATTCTATTGTATTATAATTGTTTATCTTTTTCAACAATATTTTCCCTTAAAAATGCAGATAATATATTAATGCAAAAAAACCGTCTCATTTTCACCAACGAGACGGTTTTTTGTAAATTTTTATCTGCCTCTTACTTCATCTGAAAAAGCATTACGCTGACGTGAAATTGGGTCAAATACTTCTGCCTTTCCAAGCACCTGATAATCTCCACCTTTTACAAATACATTCAGTTTAATTCTTTCATTTGTTCTTGTAAATAGTACATTATCTATAACCACTCTCACATATAAGTTTCCTTTGTCATCTAACATAAAACTGTAGCTTAAATCTTCTAATTCAGGAGTTAGATTATTTTGTTCTATTTGAATGTAATTGAAAATTTCCTGAGGGTCAATAAATCTTCCTCCTCTTTGGAATTTAAGGTATAATTCATATGTTTCAGGTCTTAAGTCAACTTTTATCTCCTCTGGAGCATTTAATGTAACATCAAATCCATCTGCTCTAAAACCTGTAAATACAGGTGCTTTTATTCTGGTATTATTAAGTCTGAATGTAGTTTCCATTGTATCTCTAGGATTTTTAACACCTGACTCACTTGCTTTTAGAGTAAAGTTATAGTATTGAATTCCTGGTTTTTTGATTCTAAAGCTGTACTCTACAACTTCTGACTGATTTGGTTCAAGCTCTATTTGCTTTGGATATCCCTTAGCGTTAAGCTCTTTAATCCATGGGTAGTATGACTTATAGTCTTTGAATGCTTTTGTAGGTACAACTTCCCATAAATCAGTATTAATTATCTCTTCAACATCATAAACCTGAGCCCTTGCACCATGGTTTATAAATGTAGCTTCTATGGAAAACTCATTGCTGCCATCCCATGTATTTGCTTTTGTTTCATCAAAACTTACTCCAATTTTTGACATCCACCCAAAGAGGTTGTAGCAGAATTTATAATCTTCTACTGCCTTACCTCCTCCGCGGTGCACATGTTTTGTTATTCCACAGCCTATATCACTTGTACTGATAACAATTCTTCCCGCTGGCTTATCTTTATTAATAATGTTTCTAATAGCAAGATTAGGAAGTAATTTACCTTTTGTTGTGTCTTCAACCATAAGTACAACTTCATCTGTAGGAAGTAAATTGTCAAGGTAGCGGTTATCATCGTTTAACCATTCTTCCCCGTCACCTAAAAGGGTTATTTCACTTTCCTCTGTAAAAATACCTGGTGCCATAACACGTGTTGACTTTTCAGAATCTATTCTAAATATGTTGTCAAATAGAGGATGCATTTTTTTATCATCATCTAAAACAGGAATTTGTGGAAATTTAATATTTCCTCCTGGTCTTATTGATTCAAATTTTACTTCCTGTGTAAAACCGTCCCCCGGCTCTATAACAAGCCCGTTACAGTTTTCCCACCATAATTGTCCTCCTGCATTTAAAAATGCTTTAACTTTTTCCTGAACATCTTTAGAGTATGAAATCTCACCATGGGATGTCTGGAACAAAATATCGTAATCTTTTGCTATTTGTTCAGGTGTTAAGGAAGGGTCATCAATTGAAACTTCCCAGTATTTAAAGAATTTAGACTTATCTATGTTTTCACTGTATCCTACAACTCCTGTATGAGTTATATCAGCTTCTAAATCTGTCTGTGCTTTTGCAACACTTCTTAAATCATTAAAATAATTTGAAAAAGCAGCAAAATTATCACTATTAGCTCCAGGGATTTCTGCTGAATTTAAGTGCATAACATCCTTAAATTCACTTTTATTAAATGCAGGTGGATGAGGATTTACCAACACCCAGTCCATTGGCTTATTTATGTTTCTATCTAGAAGTTCTAACAAAGTAAAGTCTGGATTAGGGTCATTTGTATCTATATTATTTATTGAATCCCAAGCAGGTGCAGGTAGAATAAGTATTCCCACTTTAACATCTCTCTTTTTAGCAGTTATTCTTGGAACTGGTAAACTTGCTCCTTTGTCTTCTGGTTTGACAAAGTTATTTTCTTTTAAGTTTAGTGCGTTATAAATAAAAGCTGCTGCCTCTCCTCTTGTAACCGGATCCTTAGGATTTAAATTACCTAAATGGTCACCTCTCATAAGGCCTTTCTCAAGTGCCAATTCAATAAAATACCTGTAGGAATCAGTGATTTCATGAGCATCCTTATCTTTATATCTGTTTAAATTTGCTCCTGGCTCAAGTTCAGGGTCAAGTACAAATACTCTTCCATCTTCATTATAGTCAAGGCGTCTTGCACCTATTATTGCCATTGCAAATTCTTCACGCCTTACCTTTCTTTTTTCACGATACTCATCTGCACTGTATGGAATACGTGTATCAAGGTCATATTTTAACATTTTCTCCACAAAGAAATAGTTGTAATATGCACTCATATAGTGATAAGCCCAAAATTCAGGGGATATATCTGATAACAATCTGTATCTTTCTGGTTTAAAATCACCATTGTTTTCTGCAATGGATCTTTTCATAACATTAAACATCATGTAGGCAACATGTTCTCCAATAATATGGTCCCCAGGGCTAAATTTATCATTTCCTTTACCAAAGATTACTCCCTGGCTTGCAAGTTCCATTATAGGTATATAAGACCAATCTTTAATCTTTACATCATCAAATTCTTTTGTATAACTAATTTTACTTATTTCAATAGCTCCAATAGATGCCACTCCCTGTATAGCTCTACACTCAATTGAAAGCTTCCCATCATCTAAAACTTTTGTAAGATAAGGACCTTTTCTGTCCCATCCACCATAATTTTCTTCCATGTTAACTGTATCAGCCAATTCATCATTTATGTATAAGTCAAATACTTGCTTGTTCACTTCATGGTATTCTGTTGGGTAAATATACACTTCATATATATTGTTTTTATCTAAATTAGCTTCAATTCCAACAGTATAACCTCTAAGGCTTGTATTAAAAAGTTTGTCATAGCCACTGTCACTAAAGTCTATCTTTTTTTCTTCCGGTTCAAATACAAACCAATTCATTTTAGACAACAATTGGCCATTTTTATTGTCAGTAAGGTAAAGTTCATTTACCCCCTTAACATTTGATCTTACATATGTACTAGATTCATTTGATACATTAATTGATGCAACAGGTGATGATGTAGGACTGCCTAGTCTAACATCAATAGTTCCATCAACTTTTTGAGAAAAATCCACTTTAAAATCTAGCTTTCCACCTTCTCCAAAATCTATAAAATTATATTTATATGCATCACTTACTTTTTCATCATAGCTATCTGCCATAATAGGGTCATAAGCACTTCTTGTAAATCTAAACCAGTTAACATTAAAAAGTCCATCCCTGTCTCCTACAAATCCTAAAAAAAGCGTATGTACTCCTGAAACATTTTTATTTAGTTCACAATATACTTCAGTGTAGTCCTGCCAACCTCCTGTATTATCAACTCGAACCCTTCCTACCAGTTCACCGGATGGTGAATTAAGTCTTAATTCAATATATCCACCTTCTGTTTCACTTGCAACACGTGCTATAAATCCCTTTGTACCTTTAGGGAAATATATATTTTCATATGAAACATAATCTCCATTTGCTATGTAGCAAAGGTTTTCCTCTCCATCAACATCTCCTGTTTCTTCTACTTCAACACCATTGTTCAATTCAAAATCTTCTGCCTCTATTCTTGTAAGTGCATTAATGGTGCCATAGGGCTCTTTTAATTCTACAGGTTCTTTTATAAATGTTTTTATGTTTCTTTCATTTTTCTCCCCTGTAAATGGTGCACCTTCTACACTAACATCTTCACCTCCTAAATTAACAGCTAAAACTGGCTCTTCAATTCTTTCACAGTATGATATTACTTCTTCTGTTTTTGCAAAAGAGGCCGTCATAAATACTGATAAAGTAAGAATCATAGCTGTCATCAAGGCAATATTTTTTTTACATTTTGACATTTTGTTTCCTCCTTTGTTTTAATATTTACAAACTCAATTTCTAAAAAGAAAGTTGAGTTATTAACTTTCAGATTTTTTCACATGTTCATGATTTTTAAGATGTTCTATACAGTACTCATAATCCCCTTCACAAGTGGAACAATATCTAAAGTCCATTTGAGGATCATCTTTTTCTGTTATGCCACATACTGTACACCTGTGCATGGAATCCTTCATTTTTAAATTTTGGTTATATACTGCTTTTCTAACAACCGAACCACTTCTTACCCTTGACCTAAATAATATTTCCTTCCCAAAGAAAATAAAATAATTTGCCACAGCTGCTCCCACTGCTATCTTTATAGAAATGGGCCCAAATATAAATGCCATACCTATGGAAAACCAACCAACCCAAGCTATGTATTTAATTTTTACAGGTATTACAAAAAACAAATTTATCGTATAATGAGGATATATGCGTGCAAATGCAAACATAAGGGATAAGTTTAAAAAGTGAGGTCCTATATATGGAAAACCAGTAATCATTGCTCCTATTATAATACCTAAAACCCCCATAAAATAATACACATTAAACCTAAAGCTTCCCCATTCCTCTTCTAATCCAACCCCATAGTTGTAAAGTAAAATAAGGGCAAAAACAATAAATAAAGGTTCCAGTTCAGGAGGTACAAAGATAAAGGTTATAAGTCTCCACACTTCACCTTCTAAAACTTTCTCTGGAATAAGTACAAGCTTTAAAATGATACTTTCTTGAAATAAATCTCCTCCAAAAAGGTTTAACAAAAACACCACCATGTTAAGCACCACAATGTACATCATTAAACCCTTTATTGCAAATTTGCCAAACTTTCTTTCTAACTTATCAAGCAGTCTCATAAAAATTCTCCCTCTAAATAGTATTACAACAATAATTTTAACAAATAAATTGCATAATTCAAAGGATTAAATTAAATAAAAAAGTGAGACAGAATATATTTCCCATCCCACCTGTGTTTTTTAATTAATAGTTGTTCAAGTCTTGTAGCATTTCCCGACTTTCTGTAATATCTTTTAAATCCTTTTTAAAATTATTTTCCTCCTTATATCTGCTCCTTGCCAACTGTCATAACATCTTTAATGAAATTTTCCTTTTTTACTTCCTACAATATAGTAAATAACGGAAATAGCAGATGTAATTACTACTACAAAAAACAATATCTTCTGTATTGGATTTTTAAAAATTGCGTAACTCAAACCTGTTGCAATAACACATACAATACTTATTAAAATTGATTTCAAAGCCTTTTCTTTTGACATACCCATTCCCCCTTAATTTTTTTATATAAAACTATATATTATTACCTTTGACGGTATATACCTTTTTTCCGGCTTTTGCAAATCAGCTCTCCGGCTTTTCTAAGTACAGAACAAAATTTGAAAAAATATAGTATTTATTAAATTCTTCTTCTGTCAGCAGTAATCTCCCGTTCATGGAATCCCCTAAAAGGAAACTGTCTCCTTCTCTGCCTAAAATGGTTATAAAGTGACCTATCCTACCATTGTTGATATAGGTTCCTATAATAGACGGTATCGGAACTTCTTCCAAACTGTTTTTATTTAAAACTTCGGCTTTCAGACCGTTCTTTTCAGCATACCTTATTAAATACCAATTCTCTGTGCCGCTTGAACAGGAAAAGGATTCCCTTGCAATCTCTTCTTCACTTTTTGAAATTCCGTAGTAATTAAAAATTGTGGATAAAGCTGCAGGGCCACATGTTGAACTTGTGGATTGCAAACAAACCCCGTCTTTCCATCTGTGGGAAAACTCAAAATTCCAACCTATCGGCCTTACAATGGGCTTAATAAAAGGTATTGTAATTAAAATCATGCAAATAACAAAAATACATGTATTAAAAAATCTTAATTTAATCTTTCCAAATCTTTGGTCTTTAAAAGTTATAAAGCCAGATAAAAGTCCAACAAAGGATGATAATAATTCAATATTATTAACCACCCGAAATTTAATATACCATAAGGGCTCATCTAAAATCTTTAAATAATATGCCACAAATAGAAAATTGGGAACACAAAGGAGAATGAACAACAAACCCAAAAGAATCCTTACAGGTTTTCCCTTCACTTTCTTTGCAACTCTTTGCCCTATAAAAAACAGTACAGTGCCAATTATAATGGCTGGAAATATTATAGGATTAAAAAACATTTTAACTTCCCCTTATTTTCCCATAGTAAGCCTCTGCTTATTTATATCCATGACTCTATAATTTAAATTTTAAAAACTAATTTGATTAGTGTTTACATTTACATGATATTATATTTTTTAGTATCGCACAAGTACCATTAGTCACTTTTTTCGTGACTTTAGTCACGAAAAGGTCACGTCCCTTTCTTCATTGTATTTTTCTATATACTCCTAAGTCTCAAGACACATAATATCCTTTGTTGTCAATAATTTTTTTATATATAAAAAAAGACAAGGGTATAATGCCCTTGCCTTTTTTGTTATTCTTTAATTTTTAGCCCATGATTACTTCTACAGCATGTTCCTTACCGTCATTAAATACCGGAAGTGTATTGCCTTCTATTTCCTTTCCGTCTACAATTACTTTCTTAACACCTTTTGAAACATGATCAGGATTTTTCACTGTAATTACATAATTTGAACCTCTGTACCATCTTGAAACTTTATATCCATCCC